>NZ_JBSFHA010000121.1:27122-28420 GCF_053596855.1 Streptomyces sp. NPDC001617 | reverse complement strand
CGCCGACCTCCACCCGGAGCCTGACCGCACCCTGCTCGGGCAGAACCAGCGGAGTCTGCACGGTCAGCTCACGCACGATGCCGCAACCGACCCGGTCGGCGGCATGCACCGCCAACTCGACGAAACAAGCACCCGGCAACACGACCGCACCGGCCACTTCATGATCGGCCAGCCAGGGATGAGTGGCCAGGGAGATCCGACCGGTGAAGACCATACTGGCCGCACCCTCGATGACAGCACCGAGCAGCGGATGGCCGGCCGCCGTCAGTCCGACAGCGCCGATGTCACGCCGGCCGGTATCAGGTTTGAGCCAGTAATGCGCTCGCTGGAAAGGATACGTGGGCAACGTGACATGACGGCCCCCGCGCTGATGCACAGGCATGCAATAAACGGCGGCGCCGGCCGTGAAGGCCTCACCGGCCGAACGCAGGAAGCTGGCCAGGTCACCGTTGTGCCGACGCAATGTCCCGACGCTGCGGGCCGGAATGTCCGTGCTGTCGATGGTCTCCTGCACACCGGGAACCAGAACAGGGTGAGGACTGGACTCGATGAAGGTGCCATAACCGTCTGCCAGAAGCAGACGGGTAGCGGCCTCGAACTCGACAGTGCCGCGAAGATTACGGAACCAGTAATCCGCGTCGAGTTCGGCGGTGTCGATTCGCTGCCCGGTGACCGTGGAATAGAAGTGCACCTCACTGGACCGAGGCCGGATCGGTGCCAGCAGTTCCAGCACCTGATCACGAATCCTGTCCACGTGCCGGGAATGTGAGGCGTAATCGACGGAGATACGCCAAGTACGCACGTTATCGGCCTCAAAAGCGGCCTGCATCTGATCGAGGGCCCACGCGCTGCCAGAAACAACAGTCGACGCGGGACCATTGACCGCGGCGATACCGATATCACCGCCCCACCGCTTCAAACGCGGCCGCACCTGCTCGACCGACAACGCGACGGAAACCATGCCACCCTGCCCGCCCAGCGCCCGAATGGCCTGACTCCGCAACGCCACCACACGCGCCGCATCCTCCAGCGACAACGCACCAGCGACACACGCCGCAGCGATCTCCCCCTGCGAATGCCCCAGCACCGCATCCGGCCGCAACCCATGGGACTGCCACAACGCGGCCAGCGACACCATCACCGCGAACAACGCCGGCTGCACCACATCCACCCGCGCCAGCAATGACGCACCCTCATCGGTCAGCAAAACCTCCAGCAGATCCCAATCAACATAAGCAGACAGAGCATCCGCACACTCATCCAGACGAGCCCGGAACAACGGAGCCGTCGCATACAAG
>NZ_JBSFHA010000121.1:0-27024 GCF_053596855.1 Streptomyces sp. NPDC001617 | reverse complement strand
ACACACCACGACGCAGCGCCTCCACCATCTTGATCACACCACCGATACCAGCCGCCGCCATCGTGTGACCGACATTCGATTTCAACGAACCCAGCCACAACGGCCGATCCCCGGAATGCTCCCTCCCATACGTAGCCAGCAACGCCTGCGCCTCGATCGGATCACCAAGCCTGGTACCCGTACCATGCGCCTCGACCACATCAACATCCGCACCAGAAAGCCCAGCACTGGCCAACGCCCCACGAATCACCCGCTGCTGCGACGGACCATTCGGCGCAGTCAACCCATTCGAAGCACCATCCTGATTCACCGCCGAACCCCGCAACACCGCCAACACCCGATGCCCACGAGCACGCGCCTCAGACAACCGCTCAAGCACCACCAACCCCACACCCTCACCCCAACCCGTACCATCCGCCGACTCCGCGAACGCCTTACACCGCCCATCAACAGACAACCCACGCTGCCGCGAAAACTCCACCAACACACCAGGCGACGACATCACAGTCACACCACCAGCCACCGCCAGAGAACAATCACCACTCCGAACAGCCTGAGCCGCCTGATGCAACGCGACCAACGACGACGAACACGCCGTATCCACCGTCACCGCAGGCCCCTCCAGGCCAAAGAAATACGCCAACCGACCAGAAAGAACACTCCCACTGGTGCCAGTAAGCACATATCCGTCGACCCCACTGTGCGGAGTGTCGAGCCGCGGGCCGTAGTCGCCCGCCATAGCCCCGATGAATACGCCTGTCCTGCTGCCGCGCAGCGAACCGGGCTCGATCCCGGCGTCCTCCAACGTCTGCCACATGATCTCCAGCAGCAACCGCTGCTGCGGATCCATCGCCAGCGCCTCGCGCGGCGAAACCCCGAAAAACCCGGCGTCGAAACCGGCGACGTCGTCGAGGAAACCGCCATGCCTGACGTACGTCCGCCCAGAGGCCGATGGGTCCGGGTCGAACAGGTTGTCCAGATCCCAGCCGCGATCGCGCGGCAGCCCGGAAACAGCATCCCGCCCCGACCGCACCAGCTCCCACAGATCGTCCGGCGACGATGCGCCACCGGGATATCGGCAACCCATCCCGACGATGGCAATCGGATCGTCGGCGATGCCGTCGCCGGGTGCCTGGATGCTCACCCGGTCACCCGCATCGGAGTGCCCGGTAAGCTCCGCATGCAGGTACGCCGCGAACCGGTCAGGGGTGGGATGGTCGAACACCAGCGATCCGGACAGGGCCAGACCCAGCTCTCCGGAAAGCCCGGCGCACAGCTCGACCGCGGTGAGTGAGGTCAGCCCAAGATCCTTGAACGTCGTCAGCGGCGTCATGTCGGCCGCGTCATACCCCAGGACAGCCGCGAGGTGCGTGCGCACCATATCGAGCAAGCCATCGTGGTCGCGGATGGGTGCCGACTCCGCGGCGGGTGCGGCCTCGCGTGCTTCGCCCATCCAGTGCCGGCGGCGCTGGAAGGCGTAGGTGGGCAGCGCGACCCTGCGGCCGCCGTTCAGCAGCGGCGTCCAGTCCACTGCCGCCCCCGTGGCATGCATGGTGCCGAGCGCCCTGAGAAGCGTGCGGACTTCCGCCTGCCCGGTGCGCATCGTGGACACCGCCGCCGGTGCCTGCTCGGTGAGAGTCTCCCGGGCCATGCCGGCGAGTACGGGGTCGGGGCCAAGCTCGAGGTACCGGGCAACGCCTGAGTTGTGCAGGGTGCGGATGCCGTCGGCGAAGCGGACGGTGCCTCGGATCTGGCGTGCCCAGTAGCCCGGGTCGGTCAGCTCGTCCGTGGTGGCGGGGCGCCCGGTGAGGTTCGAGATGACGGGAATCTGAGGGGCGTGAAAGGTCAGCCCACTGATGGCGTCGGCGAACTCGTCCAGGATCCCGTCAAGATGGTGGGAGTGGAATGCGTGGCTGACGTTCAGCTGCTTGGTCTTCGCCCCCTTGGCACGGAAGGATTTCGCCATCGCGAGCACCGGGTCGGCGTCGCCGGAGATCACCACCGAACCGGGCCCGTTGACGGCGGCGATGCTCACCCCGGACTCGGGCAGCAGCACCCGCACGTCGCCTTCGTCGGCGTTGACGGCCACCATCGCCCCACCGGACGGCGCCGCCTGCATCAACCGGCCGCGTGCCGCGACGAGCGTGCAGGCGTCGGACAGCGACAGCACCCCCGCAATGTGCGCGGCGGTCACCTCACCGATCGAATGGCCGATCAGGTGCTTCGGACGTACTCCGAACGACTCCACCAGCCTGAACAACGCCGTCTCCAGTGCGAACAGCGCCGCCTGCGTGTACTGGGTCTGACCGAGCAGGTCCGCATCGGACCACACGATCTCCCGCAGCCGTCTGCCCAGCAGCGGATCCAGTTCCGCGCACACCGCGTCGAAGGACTCGGCGAACACCGGGAACTCCGCGTACAGCTCCCGACCCATGCCGGTGCGTTGCGCGCCCTGCCCGGTGAACATGAATGCCGTGCCGCCCTCGGAGACCACACCGGAGACGGCATTCGGCGTGGGCTCGTTCGCCGCAAGCGCGGTCAGGCCATCGCTCAGCTCAGCCGCGTCGGCGCCGATCACGACGGCGCGGTGCGTGAGCGCGGCGCGGGTGTTCGCAAGGGAGAATCCGATGTCGAGCGGATCCGGATCGTCTTGTGCGGCGACATGACCGGCCAGCCGCTCAGCCTGGGCGCGCAATGCCTGCACCGTACCGCCGGACAGCAGCCACGGGATCGTGCCCGCCTTCTCAGGGCGGCTCTCCTCGACAGGCGACGGATCCGGAGCCTGCGCGAGCACCAGATGGCAGTTCGTCCCGCCCATCCCGAACGACGACACGCCGGCCACCCGCAGCCCGTCGCCCGGCCACTCGCGCAGCTCGGCAGCGACCTCGATGGCCAGCTCGGTGAGCGGGATGTCGTCCGGCGGAGCGGCGAAGTTCAGACTCGCCGGCACCTGACCACGCTGGACGGACAGCGCCGCCTTGATGAAGCCGGCGATCCCCGCCGCCCCCTCCAAATGCCCCACGTTGGTCTTTGCCGACCCCACCACCAGTGGCCGGTCCCGGTCGCCGAAGACCGCGGCCAGCGCCGCCGACTCCACTCGGTCCCCCACCGGCGTGCCGGTCCCGTGCAGCTCCACGTATCCCACCTCGGTGGAGTCCACTCCCGCGGCCGAGAGGGCCGCCCGGAGCATCTCCTCCTGCCCCGGCCGGCTCGGCGTGGTCAGCTGCTCGCCACCGCCGTCATTGTTCACCGCGCCGCCGCGGATCACGCACACCACATCGTGGCCGTATGCGATGGCGTCCGCCAGCCGCATGAGCACCACCATGCCGGCGCCCTCGCCGCGCACGTAGCCGTTGGCGCGCGCGTCGAATGTGTAGCAGCGGCCGTCCGGTGACAGCGCACCGAACTCGCTCGCGGTCGCCGTCGACTCCGGCGAAAGGATCAGGTTCACCCCACCCGCCAGCGCCCACGCCGACTCCCCGCGCCGCACGCTCTCGTGCGCCTGGTGCACGGCGACCAAAGCCGAGGACTGTGCCGAATCCACGACCACACTGGGGCCGGACAGCCCTAGAAAGAACGAAATTCGGTTCGCGAGGATGCCGCGCTGGAGCGCGGACAGGGTGAAGCTGTCGATCGCTCCGACGCCCTGGTCGCGCACCAGCCCGGCATAGTCGTCTCCCATCGCCCCGAGGAAGACGCCCGCCCGATTGCCGCGCACCGTCGACGGGTCGATTCCCGCATGCTCAAGGGATTCCCACGCCAGTTCCAGCATCAGTCGCTGCCGCGGATCCATCGCTGAGGCTTCGCGTGGCGACACCCCGAAGAACCCCGCGTCGAAGTCCGCGACCCCGTCGATCAGCCCGGCCCGGCCCACCCGCGCGCCGACGTGTGCGGTGCGGTCGGCGGGAACCTCGCCGACGGCCTCCTGGCCGGCCGCAAGCAGATCCCAGTACGCCTCGGGGGAGCTCGCACCCGGAAGGCGGCACGACAGACCGACCACCGCGACGACGTCCTGACCACTCGTTTTCACGAAGTTCTCTGTCATGACAGCGGATTCTCACTCTGCTCTCAGGGGCGGGCTCGGCCGGTGCCGCCGCACGCAAACCTCTCGTCCACGGCAATGCGACGAAGGTTGTAGTCGACGCGACCCGACACGATCACCGGGGTGGGACCTTCGCCCCGAAGCATTGCTTGTCGAACAAAGGGATCGGCAGAGTCTGGATCGAGGCCCGAACCAACGATCATCGTGTGGAGGCATTCACCCGTGTTGCGATTCCAGGTACTCGGCCGCCTGACCGTCACCAACGATCTGGACGACTGCACGCCGACCGCGCCAATGGCGCGGCGTGTGCTGGCGCAGCTGCTCCTCTGCGCAAACAACATCGTCATGCTTGACGCGATCATTGACGAACTGTGGGGCGACAAGCCGCCGAAGAGTGCCGTCCCCACCGCGCAGACGTACATCTACCAGCTGCGGCGTCAGTTCGAGCCGTGGGTGCCGGACAATACGGTGGAGCAGGTGCTCGCCACATGCGGCACCGGCTACATGCTCCGGGTGGACCCGGACCAGCTCGACCTGGGAGCGTTTCTCCGGCTGGCCAAGCAGGGACGCACCGCGCTCGCCGCCGGTGATCCGGCCGCGGCGGCGAGGCTGCTACGGCAGGCGCTCGACCTCTGGTCGGGGCCGGCGCTCGCCGATGTGACGGCCGGCCCGTCGATCCAGGCGCACGTCGTCCATCTCACGGAGCAGCGGGCGCATACCGTCGAACTGCGCATCCAAGCCGACGCGATGCTGGGCCGGCACCGGGAACTCGTCGGGGAGCTGAAGGCCAGGCTGCTGGCCGACCCGCTCAACGAGTGGTATCACGCGCAGCTGATCAAAGCGCTGGCATCCAGCGGTAGACGGAACGAATCGCTGGTCGCGTACCAGCACCTGCGCAAGACGCTGTCGAGCGAACTCGGGCTCGAACCGTCGGAGATGCTGCAGGAACTGCACCGGGAGGTCCTGGCCGGACGCGGCTCCTGGTCGGACTGGGGGGTGTCGGAGAAGCCCCGCGCAGAGCAGTTCACTCGATAGTTCCCCGCTCCGCGGGGAGCCCACGGTGACGGATCGAGGATCACTGAGACGCGATCCTCGATCGCACCGATGCCGTACTACCTGTTGTGGAGTAGCCGACCGCCGTGGACGACGAGGGTGTGCCCGGTGATGCAGGACGCTTCATCCGAGACCGGGAAGGCCACGGCCGCACCGGCATCAGCGGGTCTACCAAGTCGCTTCTGCGGGTCGGAGCCGACCCCTTCTCGCCGAGCCGACCGCGGTCAGGTGCACCCGCCGGATGTCGCTGGACCTTCGTGACGGCCAGGCCGTCCAGGTCGAGCGGCACGTCGTCTTGTTGTCCAAGCCCGGGTGTCCAGGTGATCAAGCTGCGTGGAGAACAGTCATGATCACCCGCGACAACCGGCTTCCTGCATCCAGGGGCAGACCCGACTCGCCCAATTCGGGCGGCCCGTGACGACGGGGTTATTGCCAGCCACGAATGCGCTACGAGCATGCCTCGAAAGCACTCGCGCAACATTCTTATCCGACGCGGGCGATGAGACCGACGGAGATTGCCTTGTTGACCGCTTCGAGCCGGGAACGCGCCCCCAGCTTTGTGAAGATGGTCCCCAGATGGCGCTTCACCGTGCCCTCGGCGATAGCCAGCCGCCGCGAGATCTGCCGATTGCTCATGGCCTTGCTCACCAGGGTCAGAATCTCCAGCTCCCGTTTGGTGAGCATCTCCTGGTAGTTCGAATCCGAGGCAATGTGGGTCAGCGCCTCGGCGGATACGTGCAGCACGATACGGATGTCGTCGGCGCACACCGCGCGGATACTGGACACCAGGTCGGTTCGACTTACCGACTTGTTCAGATAGCCGCGAATACCGCTGTCCAACAATTGGCGGACCAGCACCGGATCGTCACGCGTGCTGACCATCAGGATCCTGGCGTTCGGCGATATCGAGCTGATGGCATGAACAGTCTCGGTGACCGACTCGCCAGGAATATTCGCGTCAAGTAATACGACGTCGGGTTTTTCGGACTTGCAATGCATGATGCCGGATGCGCCGCTGGCGGCGTCGCCGACCACAATCATGTCCGGTTCCGCGTCGAGCGCCTCGCATACCACCTCACGCAGCAGCGTATGATCGTCTATCAGCACTATCCGTAGCCGGCCTTCGCGGTCAGGCTGCATGGCCTGCCCCCGATTGGGGCGACGATTTCCACGACGGCGCCGAAATGCTGAGGAAGCTGCGTACGAATGATGGCCGATCAAGCAGCCGAGTCTGCTCCACATTTGATACGGGTCTATTGACATGAGTCACCGCAAAAGCGCTGGATTTTATCCGTCTTTCGCCGCGACAGACCCGGATGGAGATGCTCGCCTGCACCTTTACGGTATTAGCGACCGCAAAACTCGCATTTCGGATTCCCGCTGGCATCCGCGCCGCACCAACTGCCATTGACTCCCCCATATGTTCGCCGGCATGCGGCATACGGTAGTCCGCTACAGCACCACCTGACAAGGTTAGTGAAAGGATTCACAGATAAGGCCACAGCGCAACACCCGGGGAGAACAGCTGGATTCCGCCCCGGGGTACGCGATGGCCTTACCTCCGTCTTACCTCCGTCTTACCTACGGCGACCGCTCGAGCCAGTACGTGCGGCGGACAGAGTCCAGACGCTCACGGCGGAGGCCGCGTCGCTGCCGCCGCCGTGATCTCGGCAATGTCGCCGTCCCGGTCGACCCGTCGTCCTCGCCTGCCGCCTGACGTATGTACTTCACCAGGTCCGCCTGAGTGAACGTCGCCATTGGTGCCCCCTTCGTCTCGTGCCGTCGAAAACAAACATTGCTGGGATGCTTCGACACCCCATCGAGTTCCGATCGACGGTGACACGCGATCATTCAGACTCAGGAAGAATGGGACCTTCCGCGGCGAGCCGATCTCGACGAGAAGCGTCAGTGAGCGGCAATTCGCCAAGGCCTCGCCTGGGCCTCGAACGAGCCTCCGCCGGACATGACGACCATGACCGGATGCGGGTAACTGATTCAATCCGTGGGAGGACGAGAATGAGCGACGAACTCTACATCGCCGCCGCGAGTTCGTGGCTGCCCGAGCGCATGACACTCGACGAGGCGGAACGAGCCGGCCTCGCCGACCGGGCGCGGGTCTGGAACACCGGCATCGAATCGGTATGCGTCTCGGCGGACAAGTCGGCGCCGGAGATGGCGGTGCTGGCGGCACGGGACGCGCTCGCACGCGCCAAGGCCGAGCCGGCGGACCTCCACCTGCTGCTGCACGCCTGCGCGTACCACCAAGGCCACGACATGTGGCCACCAGCGTCGTACATCCAGCGGTTCTCCGGCGGTGGCTCCTGTCCGGCCGTCGAGGTCCGCCAGATGTCCAACGGCGGCATGATCGCTCTGGAACTCGCCGCAGGCTACCTGCGTGCCGGCGATCGGCCGACCGCCTTGGTCACCACGGCCGACCGGTTCTGCCTGCCCGGCTTCGACCGGTGGCTCAGCGACCCGAGCACCATCTGCGGCGACGGCGGTACCGCCGTGGTGTTGTCGACCCGCACCGGATTCGCCAAGCTCCGCGGGCTCGTCTCGGTGTCCGACTCCGGACTGGAGCACGGCAGCCGGGGTGAGCGGTTCAGCGAGGCGCCGCTGGCCGCAGGATCGCCGGTCGACTTGAACAGCGACTCCCTGGTGCGCGAGCTCGGGGTGGAGGCCTTGCTCAACCGCATCGAGGCGGGTCAACGGGAGGCGTTCGACCGGGCCTGTGCCCAAGCGGACGTGAAATTCAGGGACATCGAATGGTATGTGTTGCCGAATTTGGGCCGGACCCGGATGCGGGCGCAGTACTTCGACCCGTTCGGCATCGACCCGCAGCGATCCACCTGGTCCTGGGGGCGGCAGGTCGGGCATCTCGGCGCGGGCGACCAGTTCGCCGGGCTGGCCCACCTCGTCTCCGAGGGCGCCCTCGAGCCCGGTCAGACCTGCCTGCTGGCCGGCGTCGGCGCCGGCTTCACCTGGACGGTCGGCGTCCTGGAGATCATCGCCAAGCCGTGAACCAGGCGATGCCGAGCCGACATGTCCACGCCGCGGCCGCGGGATCCTCTTCTGGATCCCGCGGCCGCGGTACCGGCGTCTGCTACGCCGCCGTCAACACCATCGCGGAGTTGATGCCACCGCTGCGGGCCAGTACCAAAGCGGTGGACACGGTCGTTTCCCTCGGCCGGCCGAGTACCAGGTCAAGCTCATCGCACTGGACGGGATCGGTCACATTGATCATGGGCGGAATGACGCCGTGCCGCATACTCAACGACGCTGTGGCCACGTCGAGCGCCGGGCCGCCGGAATACAGTCGGCCGGTCATCGTTTTCGGCGCGGTCACCGGAACGGCTCGTGGACCGAACACGCCGGTGACGGCAGCGGCTTCAGCGCGGTCGAGCTCGCCGACTCCGGCCGCGTCCGCGAACACCACGTCGACGTCGGCCGGCGTCACGCCGGCGTCCGACAGCGCGGACTCGATCGCCCGGCGGAGCCCGGGCTCCCGTGCCGAACCGGGCCGCGGATCGAAGGTGGTGGCGTACCCGGCGATTTCGCCGTAAGGCCGAACCCCTCGACCACTTGCGTGTTCGGCCTCCTCGACAACGACCATGGCACCGCCTTCACCAGGCACGTAGCCGGACGCGGCGGCGTCGAACGGCAGGTAGGCCTGCGTCTTGTCGGCCACGGTGCTCATCCGGCCGGTGGTCAGCTCGATCGCCCACCCGAGCGGACACATCGCGCTTTCCACCGCACCGCACATCACAACCGGCAGGCCCTCGCCCACGTATCGCCGGGCCTGGGCGATGGCGTCCAGCCCGCTCGTATTTCCGGTCAAGACCCCGCCGGGACCGTGCAGCCCGTGCCGGATGGAGATCTGCCCCGTGTTCACCGCGTAGAACCAGGAAAACGAGAGATAGGCGCTCACATGATTGCTGCCGAGGCTCCGGAGTTTCTCCAACTCGCGCTGGCTGTACTCAAGCCCGCCGGCGGAGAGGCCGGTGACGATACCGACCTGATCTTCCGGGACGGCGGCCAACTCAAGGGCGGAGTCCCTGACCGCAGCGTCCGTCGCGATCAACACCAGCCGGGTGGCCTGATCGGTCTGCGGCACCAGCCGACCCGGGACGTACTTGTGGACGTCGTAGTCGGGCACCTCACCCGCCAGCTTGGCCGGGTACTGCGCCGGATCGAATCGGGTGATCCGGTCTATGCCACCACGCCCGTGAAGGACGGCGTCCCAGTATTCATCGGCGTCGAACCCGTTCGGCGCGACCACCCCGATACCGGTGATCACCGCGCGATGGAGTGCCGACGCTGTACCGGTGTCACGCCCTGGGACTGTCCTACTCATCGGAACCCCTCTTGGTCAGCACCATGGCGCTCTGGAAACCACCGAACCCGCTGCCGACCTTGAGCACCGTGCGCAGATCCGCCGGCCGTGCTGTCAGCGGCACATAATCGAGGCCCAGCTCCGGGTCGGGCTCATGCAGGTTGGCTGTCGGCGGAATCAGACCGCCTTCGATGGCCAACGCGCATGCCGCGATCTCGATCGAGCCGATCGCGCCCAACGAATGTCCGATCATGGACTTGATCGAACTCACCGGCGTCCGGTAGGCGTGGTCGCCAAGACTGCGCTTGAACGCATCGGTCTCGTGCCTGTCGTTCTGTTTCGTACCGGAGCCATGCGCGTTCACATAGTCCACCTGCTCGGGTGTGCGCTCGGCCATCCGCAGCGCCACCTCGATGGCCTGGGCCAGTTCGGAACCCTCTGTCCGGAGTCCGGTCATGTGGTACGCGTTCGCGCGCACGCCCCATCCTCCGATCTCCGCGTAGATGTGCGCGCCACGTTCCAGGGCGTGGTTCAGCTCTTCCAGCACCAGCATCGCGCTGCCTTCGGCGAGCACGAACCCGTTCCGGGTACGGTCGAACGGACGGGACGCGGTGTCCGGTTCGTCGTTACGAGGCGTCGTCGCCTTGATCGCGTCGAAGCAGGCGACGCAGATCGGTGAGATGGACGCATCCGCGCCACCAGCCAGCATCACGTCAGCGGCGCCTTCGCGAATCAGTTGCGCCGCGTGGGAGACCGACTCGATGCCCGCGGTACACCCCGTGGACACCAGCGAGACAGGACCTTCCGCCCCGGCCGTCCAGGCCACGTCGGCGGCGATCGACGTCGGGACCAGGTAGTTGTACATGTGTGGCACCGCGTACTCGTGATCGAGGAGCCACTTGCGGCCGCCGTCGGACAGTACGTTGTACTCCCGGTCCAAGCTCATCGTGCCGCCGATGGCGCTGCCGACGGTGACCCCGGTGCGATGCGGGTTGATCTTGTCCATGTCGAGGTCGGCGTCCGCAACCGCTTCCTTGGTCGCGGCGACGGCCAGCTGCGCGCTTCGGTCCATCCGCCGGATTTCCTGCGTGGAGAGGCCCTCCGCGACCGGGTCGAAGTCGCACTCGCCCGCGATCTGAGAGCGGTACCCGGACGCGTCGAACAGCGAGATGGTGCGAATGGCCGAGGTGCCCGACGAGATCAGCTCCCAGAACTCCTTGGCGTTCGCACCGCCTGGGGCACGTACGCCGACGCCGGTAATGGCGATCCGGCGATTCATCGTGCCCTCACCGTTCGCACGCTGAATGCAGCATTTGGCATGTGAGTCTCTTTCCTGATAGCGGCTGGCGAGTGAGCGGAATATCCGATGCCAGGTCAGGCGTCGAAGGTGACCGGCAGTGTTTCCAATCCCCGGATCGTGAGGCTCCGCTGCCACCGCAGTTGCTCCGGCGGTACGGCCAATGCGAGACCGGGCAGCCTGCGCAGCAGCCCGTCGAACGCGATCCGGCCCTCCAGCCTGGCCAGCGGAGCGCCGAGGCAGAAGTGCGCACCACGTCCGAATCCCACGTGCCCGTTGTCCGACCGGGTGACGTCGAAATGGTCCGGTTTCATGAACTTCTCCTGGTCCCGGTTGGCCGAGGCCAGCGACAGGAGCACCGGGTGGCCTTTTTCGATGCGGGTACCCGCGACCTCTATGGGCTCGAGCGGGAACCGCCACGTCGCCGTCTCGAACGACCCGTCGTACCGGATCATCTCCTCCAGGGCCGAATCCACGAGATGCGGTTGCTCGCGCAGCAGCGCGAGTTGGTCGGGGTTGCGCAGGAGGGCGAGCGTGCCGTTCCCGATCAGATTGACGGTCGTCTCGAAGCCCCCGACCAACAGCAGGGCCATCATCGACAGCAGCTCGGTCTCATTCAGCCGGTCGCCGTCGTCCCTGGCCGCGATCAGCGCGTCGACCAGGCCGTCGGCCGGCTCGTCTCGGCGCCTCGCGACCAGCTCGGTGAGGTACCCGAGGAGGTCGCGCAGTCCGACCGGCCGCGCGTTCCCGCTGTCGGTCTGGGCGGAGCCGGTGGTGTTCGTCCACTGGCGGAAGTCCTTCGTCCACCGGCGGAACACATCCTGATCCGCCGAGGGCACGCCCAGCAGCTCGCAGATGACCGTGATCGCCAACGGGAACGCGAACTCGGTGACCAGGTCGACGCGTCCTCTCGGCACGATCTCGTCGAGAAGCCCGTCCGTGATCCGCTGCACCTGGCCCCGGAGGCCCTCGACACGGCGGGCGGTGAAAGCGGTCGAGACCAGCCGACGCAGCCGCGTGTGTTCGGGCGCATCAGTGGTGAGCAGGTGTGTCCCGAGGCCGGTCCGGTCCTCCAGCGGCCGCCCCTTGCCCGCCTCCTGCCAGTCGAGCGGTGCGTTGCGTGGGTCCTTGCTCATCCTGGGATCGGACAGCAGCCTACGCACGTCCTCGTACCGGGTCACCAGCAATCCGTAAAGGCCCTGGCCTTCCATCACCTGCCGGACCGGCTCTTCCGCGCGCAACCACGCGTACTCGGGATAAGGATCCTCGCCGAAATCCATCGTCCGCCTCCTCTGCCTCGGTACTCGGTTCGTGACCGGCCTCGCGTCCCACTCGGACCTCATCGATTCCGGCCCGGCCTTCACCATGGCGCTGGGTACTTCCGCGAACCGGCGCAGCAAGCGTGCACATCTTCAGATTGTCGAGCTGGACGGTGGTGACACTCGGCATCTGGCTCTACTCAAGGTCGGTGGTCAAGGAATCGCTGTGCGCCGATGTTCGCGGCATCGGTTCGAGGCGAGTTCGTGTGTGGTTCGACCCAGGCGCACACTGTGCTACGGCCACATGGTCGCCGCGCGCCGTGTGAAGCCCGCTTTCCGAAGGCCCGGCAGGCGCGAAGCGGGAGGGGGCCGCCTGCGATCGCTTCTGGGTCCAGTGCGGCGGCGCCGGTCAGCGCGAGCCTCGGCATCCAGGCCGGCAGCTCCGGCCGAAGGGCTTCTCTCACGTCGCGGTGGCGTCGCGCCTCTCGGGGTACACCAGGGCGAGGGCGCCGTCGATGTCCACGATCGCCTGTCCGCCGGCGTCCGGCGTCCCGGCGTCCCGGCGTTGCAGCTGCGGCCAACTGCTCGAATCCCGGGCGTATTTCCGCATGTGCGGGGCGGAGGCCACCGGCCCGAGCACGGCGGGTTCGGACCACGGCAAGCCACGTCGGCCAGACAGCCGCGCCGGACGCGAAGTCCTCGATGAGGCTCAGCCGACCGGGAACGGTCTTCACCCGAGGACCAAGCGCACCGCCCCGCACCGTCCACTGCCGCCCCGGCTCGAACAGCGAACCCGGGTCGGTTACGAGAGCGGCATGCGGCCGGCACCGACCACGTCGGCGCCGACCGCATGCCACATGTCCGGATCCGGTGTCATGCTCCCTGTTCCAGGCCGCTCGGGTGCTGTCGGCACAGGATCCGGTCGAGAACGTCCCGCAGCTGCTGTGTGCTGGTCGCTGCAGCGTCTCGCGTGGTGGCCGTACGCCAGCCGACGAAGCCGTCAGGACGGACGAGCACAGCGCCGTCCTCCTTGATGTTGGCTGCCTCGGCCCACCCTTCGACCGCGTGAACCGCGATTCCCAGTTCCCTCGCGGCATCCAGCCAGTGGTCGGCTGCGGTCCCGGTGATCAGCGTGAAGCCGTCCACAAGGTCGACGGTGGACCGTCCATCCGGAAGCCACCGGTGTGGCAGGCGGCTACCCGGTGCGCCGTCCAGTGCGAGATTTTCCATGTCCGACAGCGGTTCCGGGTCGATCACCGCGCGCGAGTCGTACCGATAACCGACCACGGGGATCATGATGCCGGCCATGCCGACGGCCGCCCGGTCGGCGGCCCGGCTCGCATCGTTGTCCCAGTGCAGGTCACGGTTCTGGGCGCGGAGCACAGTCTGTCGCATGGTGAACAGCGCGACCGGCCGGCGCTCGGCCTCGTAGGTGTCGAGCAGGGCATCACCACCGGCGGCCAGTTTCCACGCCAGGTTGTGGCCGTCGGCGATACCTACGTTGAGTCCGAGACCGCCGACCGGCGGCACCACATGTGCCGCGTCGCCGACGAGGAAAACGTCACCCTGCCTGAACTTGTCGGCTACACGTGCCGTTGACGACCAGGGCAACAGGCTCATGATCTCCGGCTCGATGTCGGTGACGCCGGTGGCGTCCCTGATCTTCTGCTGGATCTGCTCGATGGGTGTGTTCGGATCGCCGTTCGGAATGTGGAAAACCCAGCGGCCGGTGTCGTCGACCTTGAGCAGGATTCCGGACGCCCGCTCGTTGCGCAGGAACGTCATGGAGAACGGCGGGGTCGGCAGTTCGGCGCGGAACAACACGTTGAGCATGTGTGATGTGCCAATTGCTCCCGGGCCGGTCACGCCGATGCCGAGCAGCTCGCGGATCGTGCTGCGGACTCCGTCCGCGGCGATCACGTAGTCCGCCGTGACGGTCCTGCCATCCGCTGTGGTGACGCTGCCATCTGCTACGGCAACCACCTCACTGCTGAAGTCCACCTGGCCGCCCAGCTCCCGCAGCCGCGCCAGCGCGGCCTGGTCGACCCGGTCCTGCGGGCAGCTGCCCAACTTCGCCGAGCCGATCTCCGGCGGCTCGAACTTGGACGTGACGGTGGTCAGTTCGGCCAGACTCGACCCCGTCATCAAGCCCCTGACGAGATTATCCGTCTGGATTTCGATACCTGCCTCGCGCAGGATCTCCGCCGACCGGTCGGTGATGCCGAACGCCCTCGGGTGGTCGTTGACCTGTGCCCGGCTCTCCAGCACGTGGACCGAAACCCCTTGGCGGGCAAGGAAGACGGCGGTGCACAGCCCGACGGTGCCACCCCCGACGATCACGACACGCATGATTGTCCCTCCGAAACTGAGATCAGCAGTACCATCATGGGTACATCGCACCCATCGAGATTCTGAATTCGTGCGACCTTGTCTGGCGTCGGTGGTCCGTCCATCACCGTCCTCCTTTATTCGATGTCGAAATTCCCGCGACTTCCTGCCGCAGCCCAGGGAATTGGGAATTGGGAATTGGGCTGTGCGCACGGAGCTACAGTCCGGCACGGGCGAAGCGGCGCGCCGACAGTGGCACGAAGATCACCAACAGCAGGCCGGCCCACAGCAGGCTCGCGGTCACCGGATGGGTCAGTGGCCATGCGGCGTCCGGCCCGGGAGCACCGGGATTGCCGAACAGCTTCCGCGCCGCCGTCGCCGTCGAGCTGAGAGGGTTCCACTCGCAGATCACCCGCGGCCAGGCCGGCATCCGGTCGGTGGGCACAAACGCGTTGGACACCATGGTGAGCGGCAGCGTCAGCGGTGCCAGGCCGGCCGCGGTCCGTGCCGAACGCACCACCAGTCCAAGGTAGGTGCCGACCCACGCCAACGTGTAACGGAACAGCAGAAGCAAGCCGATGCCGGCCAGCGTCGACAAGACGCCGTTGTGTGGCCGCCAGCCGACGACAAGCCCGTACACCATCAGGACCGCTAATCCATAAGCCCCGACGATCCCCTCCGCGCCGCTCTGGCCGAGGGGCACGGACAGGCGATGGGTCGGCAACGAACGCAGGCGGTCCATCACCCCGCGCGTCTGGTCCGTCGCCACCTCCACCATGGCCGTGGACAGGGCGGTTCCGGCGGTCGTCACGAACACTCCGGGCATCATGTACTCGCGGTAGTTCGATGTGCCCGGTACGCCGGTCGCACTGCCGAACACGAACCCGAACAGCACCACGAACACGGTCGGCATCACCAGCATGGTGAGCAGGGTGCCGGGCTCGTGGCGCAGCCGGAGGAGCTGTCGCTGGGTCAGGATCCAGCCGTCGGCCAAGAGATTCACGCCACTGCCTCCGGCGCCTCGACCGGTTCCGCCGATTCAATATGCTTGCCGGTCAGAGACAGGAAGACGTCATCCAGGCTCGGCTCACGAATCCCGACGTGCCGGATCACCGCGCCGGACGCGTCGAGTTCACGAACGATCCGCGGCAGGGGCGGCACCAGATCCACCGCGGCGACGACGATGTGCGATCCGTCCGCCTCCGGGCGCCGGCCGGTGAGCCTTTCCAGCAATGCCATGACACTCGGTAGATGGTCCGTGGATTCCACCACGACGTCGATATGACTGCCGATCTGAGATTTGAGTTGTGCCGGGCCGCCTTCGGCGATCAGCTGGCCGTGGTCCAGCACGCCGACCGCCGAGGCGAGTTGGTCCACCTCCTCCAGACACTGGGTGGTGAGCAGGACCGTGGTGCCGTCGGCCACCAGTTGGCGGACGCTCTCCCAGATCTCAAAGCGACTCCGGGGGGCGAGCCCGGTGGTCGGCTCGTCGAGGAAGAGCACCTCGGGAGCGCGCAGCAGGCCGGCAAGCAGGTGAATCCGGCGGCGCATGCCACCGGAATAGCTGCCGACCAGCCGGTCGCCGGCGTGTGCAAGGCCAACCCGTTCCAGCAGTTCGTCCGCGCGCTGTCGGGCGCCGCGCGAGCCCAGCCGCGACAGGCGGCCGAAGATCCGCAGGTTCTCACGGCCCGTCAGTTTGTCGTCGAGCGAGGCGTCCTGACCGGCCAGCCCGATCACCTTGCGGACTTCCCCCGGCTCCCGGGCCACATCGAACCCCGCTACGACGGCCTGCCCGCCGCTGGGTCTGGTCAGGGTGCTCAGGATCCGCACGGTGGTGCTCTTGCCCGCGCCGTTCGGACCGAGCAGGCCGTAGACAGTATGCCGCGGCACCGCCAGGTCCAAGCCGTCCAGCGCGGTGATGTCCCCGAACCGTTTCCTCAAACCCTCGGTGTACATGATCGCGTCTTCCATGCATCAACCCCTGACCGAGTACGGCGTACGCGGTTTCAAGATAGCTAACTGAGTACGCCGTACGCAAGTGGCGTCGAACGCGTAGGATGGCTGTCGTGTCGGACTCGAAACCAATCATCTGGATGCGACCGGAAAAGCCCGCGCGGGGCCCGGCGCCGACGCACAGTCGTGGGCAGATCGCCGCGGTGGCGATCGAGATCGCGGACTCCGAAGGCATCGAAGCCGCCTCAGTACGGAATATCGCCAGGAAACTCGGCACCGGTGCGATGACCCTCTACCGATACCTGCCGACCAAGGAAGACCTGTACACCGTGATGATCGACGCGGCGACCGGCTTCGAGCCGCAGGAGCCGACCGGCGATCTCCGCGCGGACCTGACGACCTTGGCACGCCGCCGTCGGCAGATCTTCCTGCGGCATCCCTGGCTTGCTCCGCTCCTCGCCACCCGCCCGATCATGGGCCCCAATTTCATGCGCGGCATGGAACGCGATCTCGCCCTTCTCGGCGGCTGCAATCTGGGTATGGATGACACGGTTGACGTACTCAACCTGCTTCACTCCTGGGTCAGCGGTGCCGTGCAGGCCGAATTGACCGAGCGGGCGTCCGTGAACCAGTCCGGCGTCGATCGGCATGCCTGGCGGCTGCGCATGGAGCCGTACCTCAAGTCCCTGCTGGCGACCGGTGAGTTCCCGTATCTGAGCCGGATGGTCCAGGTGTCCGAGATCGGTGGGACCGACGAACGGTTCGAGAGCGGGCTGGCGATCATCCTGGACGGCATCGAAGCCCGGTTCTCGACGATCGCCGAGCACAACTGATCGCGCTCGGCCGACTGGACGCACCGACAGCAGCTCGCCTTCGACGCGCGCGGTCACTCAGCGAGGCGCGCGAAGTTCGACGATGGAGTAACGACCGGCCGGCATGATCGAGGCGATCTGAAGGCCGACGGCTCCGGCCAGTTCACCCAGTTGCTCAATGGTGTGCTGCCGGCCGCCGAAGTAACCGAGCATGCGCAGGTCGCCTTCTGTCTGCACACTCTGGTCGTTGAAGTAGTCCACGACGAGCACACTTCCCGTCCTCGACGCCGCGTCAGCGCAGCGTCGCATGATGCGGGCGGCCGCCGCGTCGTCCCAGTTGTGCAGGATGCTCGACAGCAGATAGCCGTCCGCCCCAGTGGGAAGAGCGTCGAAGAAACTGCCGGCCACGGCGTTGGCCCGGTGGTCGAGACCGGCCGCGGCGATGGCTTTCCCGGCACGGCGCACGGGGCCGGGCAGGTCTACGACCGTCCCCCGCAGGTCGGGATGGGCCTGGAGGATGGTGATCAGCATGCTGCCGTCGCCACCGCCGACATCGACGACATGACGTAGCGTTCCCCACGGATACGCCCCGGCCACGGCGGGCGCGTGCGCCGCCAGCCTGGCGCCCATCAACGCGTCGAACGACTCGGCGCGCGCATCGTTGGCCGACAGATCGTCCCAGAACGCCACGCCGTACTGCTGCGGGAACGCGGGCTCGCCGGTGCGGACCGTGTGCAGAAGATGGACGAGACTCAATTCGGCGTGCCCCAGGGCACCTTCGATGTCGAGCACGGAGCGCATTCCTTCAGGCTCCCCCTCACACAGGTAGTGGCCCATGGCCGTCAGGTCGTAGGCGGCGGGCCCCGTGCTCGACAGCACGCCGGCGGTGACCAAATGGTCCAGCAGTCGCCCCAGCGCATCCCGATCGGCGTGTACGGCCTCGGCCAGCGCCTCGGTCGTCCGGGTGCCCGCGGCGATGTGGTCGGCCAACCGCAACGTCGCCGCCACCCGGACAGCCATCGGGGTCACCAGATCCGCGGCTGCCCACACTCCTCCGCCTCTGGCGGTCGTCTCCTTGGCCATGGCCCCTCCTGACTCGACGGTTGTCTGTTCGTTCGCCCCGGCCTGGATGATGTTGTGCCGTTACGGCAGATCGCGGTCCGGCCGGGCAGTTCAGCGCCACTCGCGCTGTTGCGAGGTCACGCGGAGGCTGGTGCACGCCCCGTTCAGAACCCTGCACGTTCCTCCGCAAACGTCTTGGCAAGGCGGAGGTTGCTCATGCTGTTGCCGCTCAGCAGACGCCGCAGGTACCGGCGCGCTTCACCGATCGTCGTCGCGCCGCCGAGCAGTGGCAGTGCCGAGCGCTTGATCGTGCTGGTGTGCCGGGCTTCGGCGACAACGCCTTCCGGCGCCTCGGTGAACCGCCAGTGGCCGGTGTGCGCGTCCAGCATCGCGGGCAGCGAGATCTGCTTGTACACGATCAGGTTGGGCGGCAGGCAGATCCGTACCGAACGGACGGTGTGCGTACTGCCGTCCGGACCCTTGGTGTCCATGTCGAAGAACTGGACGTTCGGCACGTCCTCGGTCATGGCGAGCCCCACCACGTGCGGGATGCGCTCGGGCCACAGGTCCGCCCGGTAGAGATAGTCGTAGGCGTCCTCGACGGAACCGGCGATGAACAGCGGGTCGGTGAAGGACACGACGAGCTCGTCCAGTTCGGCACGTCGTTCCGCCGTGTCGCGCAGAGTGGCGAGGTGTTCCTCGCTGTCCAGGTTGATCCGGTCCAGCAGCGGGCCGAGGTCGGCGTCGGCCGGCGCCTCGACGACGTGGTGCAGCTCGACCCGGGTCCGGTTCTGCGCCAGTTCGGTGAACACCCACTCGCCTCGGATCCCGGTGGCGGGCGCGTCGACGTCCATGTACGTGAAGGTGATACGGCGTCCCGGGCGGTCGGTGCGGCGCACGGTCCGCCAGGTGCGGACGGCGCAGTCGCCGGCCAGCGACCAGTGCTGGACCAGTTCCCCCTTCTCGTTGGCGTGGACTACCTGCGCGTGCACGGAGGACAGATGGAACTGCGGCCAGCGCTCGACATCCGCGACCAGGTCGAACACCGTCTCGAAGTCGGCGTTGATGGACATGCTGTGGTCAACCCGCTGCTGCGTACTCGACACAACAAGACACCTCACAAGCGTCGTAGCGTCCGGAACCGTCACGTCGGACGATGTCCGCCGCCGTTCGACCGCGCGTCGAGAACCCTTCGAGCACCGGCCCGGGACCCCTGGCCGGAATCCCCTGACGGCCGCTCGATCGGCGCCTTCGGCCATTGATTCAGCGTCGTTCCAACGTCGAAGGCAAGGACACAAGCTCGGGCGACCTCGAAACGAACCCTGCGAGGGTCCGTGGCGCGGCAACAGTTCCCACCCCCCGAGCTCCCCCGAGGATTGATTCCTCCTGTGGAAGGGGTGGCGACCGGTCGCCGACTGTCGGCCTGCGCGGCGGTGCAACCTCGGACGGGTGCGGCTCTTCCGTGGGGAGGCGGTGAGCCGGGAGTTCGGCGCTGGGGCTGTGGTCTTGGGAAGGCGAAGGACGCCGATCTGCGGGCGCGGTGGACACCGGTGGTACAAAACCTGCCCCGCGTCAGTATCACCATCGTGCTGCTGTACGGCGGACACCTCATCATTGAGGGCCAGCTGGCCATCGGCGCGATCCTGGCCTTCAACGCGTACCTCCTGATGCTCCAGCCTCATCATGTTGGGACAGCGGTCGTCGGCCGCGGCCAAGCGCCTGTATCAGGTACTGGACTCCGAGTCGGAGATCGTGGACGCCCCCGGGGCGCTGGAGCTGACCGGGGTGCTCGGCGACGTCCAGTTTGACGACGTCACCTTTGGCTATGGCGACGGCCCGGACGTGCTCGACAGGTTCTCGCTGCGGTTCCGTCACCGTGGACGGGCACGACGTGCGGGACCTGACCCTGCGCAGCCTGCGGGACGCCGTCGGCATCGTGCCGGACGAGCTGAAGTCCTCTGATCGACCTTGCGAGTCCCGCTCCAGGACAAGAGGCGGGACTTCGCTCTGCTGAAGACCCGTCCGTGCAGGGATCTGCGACTGTGGGGGACGGTCCGGCCCGACATCGGGCGGGCACACATATCCCTCGGGCACGCCGAGCGTGCCCGAGGGATGCAGTCTTCTCATGTGGCGGACGAGGGGGAATCGTCAGCCGAGCGGTTCGTACCCGGTCGGAAGGCCGTCGAGGATCACCGTCTTGGCTTCCGTGTAGCCCAGCAGGCAGTCAAGGCCGCCCTCGCGTCCGACGCCGGACTGTTTGAAACCGCCGAAGCCCATACGGGGGTCCATGCGGGAAGCGTTGTGCCCGACAGTGCCTGACCGCAAGCGGCGGGCGGCGTGGAGGGCGCGGTCGACGTCGTTCGTGAACACCGTTGCGTTGAGGCCGTATATGGTCTCGTTGGCCAGCTCGACCGCGTGTTCTTCGTCGTCAGCGGGGATGACGCTCAGGACGGGTCCGAAGATCTCCTCCTGCGCGATGATCGACTGGTTGTCGACGTTCGCGAAGACGGTGGGCTGGAGGTAGAAGCCGCGTTCGAATTCGTCCGGGCGGCCTCCGCCGGTGACGAGCTCGGCGCCCTCGGCCACGCCCTTGGCAATGTAGCTCTCCACCTGGTCCCGCTGGCGTTCCATGGCGAGTGGGCCGAGCTGGGTCTCCGGGTCGAAGGGGTCGCCGATCCGGACCGCGCCGTAGTGTTCGCCAAGGGCCTGCGCGAGGGCATCGTGGCGGTGGCGGCTGACGATGACGCGGGTCAGCGCCGCGCACACCTGACCGCTGAGAATGCACCCCTCGGCGGCAAGCGTCTTGGCAGCGGTCTCCAGATCGTAGTCGTCGAAGACGACGGCCGGGGATTTGCCGCCCAACTCCAGGGTGTACCGGGCTATCCGGTCGCCGCAGATGCCCGCGATTCGCCGGCCCACGGCGGTCGAGCCGGTGAAGGCGATCTTGTCCACTCGCGGGTCGCGGACCAGGAGCTCGGAAACCTCGCGACCGGCGGTCAGCACGTTGAGGACTCCAGCGGGCAGTCCGATCTCGTCGGCGACCTCGGCCAGCACGTACGCCTCGCCAGGCGCCTCCGGGGCGGCCTCCAGGACCACGGTGCAACCGGCCAGCAAGGCCGGGGCGACCTTGTAGGCGGCCAGGAACATGGGTGTGTTCCAAGCGATGATCGCGCCGACGACCCCGATCGGCTCGCGCACCAAGGTGCCGAACTCGCCTCGCAGCGGCTGGTGCCGGGTCTCGAAGGGGAAGTCTGCGGCCATGTTGGCGAAGAGGTCGTAATGCACGCCGACCCGCTCCATGGAGCCTGCGGTGAACTTGTACGGGACGCCGACCTGGCGCGTCCACAACAGGCTCAGATCGGCTGCCCGGCGGCGCAGGCCCGCGCCGATCTTCCGGAGCCACTCCGCCCGTTCGGCCGGTGCCAGCAGCGGCCACTCGGAGTGGTCGAAGGCATGGCGCGCGGCGGCGACGGCCTGGGACATGTCGTCCGCGCCGGCCTCGGCGACGCGGTAGTAGAGCTCCTGCGTCGCGGGGTCGATGATCGGGATTGCCGACTCCGTCGTGGCCGGCGCCACCCAGCGCCCGGCTATGTAGAGGCGGTCCGGGTGCCGGAGCGGTACTTCACGCTGCCGCAACTCCTCTGCGCTGAATTCGCTGGACATGCAAGGCCTCCGTCATCGGGCCCGTCGGGGGAACTGGGCGCAACTCGATGTGTAGTTTGAGGGAACGTACAGTGCCTTCTGGCAGGGTCAGGACTGCCCGGCGCGCTTCGGCGGTCGAGAACCACGTGCTGAACGCTGGACGCCAGCGGTCGACGAACTACCGTTGGCTCATTTCGGCGCTCGCACGATGGTCGTGTACGTGTGGTTCGTCAGCATCTCGAATGCGGGGTCCATCAGCGTTTCCCGGATGACATCCAGATCGGTCGCGGTCAGGCTGGTCTGGCTCAGCAGATAGGGCTCCAGCATGCTGGTGTGCAGCCGGGCGAGTACCGCGGTGGGTTCTCCACCCTGCCCCGACGCCTGGAAATCCCGCACAGTGACGTCCTCGTAGCCGGCAGCGGAGAGCACGTCCGCGGTACGCGCCCCCCAGCTGAAATCCATATTTGTCTCGTCGCCGAGCTTGTGCACGCCTTCGTGGTATTCCTGCAAGATGCGTGCCTTGTATTCGTCGACCGGCGACTTGATCAGGCTTTCGACAGCGCAACCGCAATACCAGTCGGTGAGCACCAACGTGCCGCCTGGCCGCAGGTGCGCGGCCAACTTCACCGCGATGGCCTCCCTGTCGGCCAGGTGCATCAGCAGCAGCCGAGCGTGGATCAGATCGAACTTCGGCTCCGGCCAGGGGTCGCGGGTGAGGTCGTGACTGATCGCCTCGATCCGCGGGTGGGCGGGTACGTGCTGCGGTTTGAGGTCACTGGCCACCACATGCCCATTCGTTCCCACCCTGGCGGCCAGCCAGCGGGCGACCGAGCCGTCCCCGGCGCCCACATCCCAGCAGCGCCAGGCGTGACCGACGAACACCTCGGTGCCCAGGATGCTGAACGTCTCCCGGTTGAGGATCTGGGAGAGCAGGCTCAGCTGCTCGGGTGCCGCCGGAGTGTCGTTGTCGAAGCGTTGCTCGTGGGTTGTGTTGTACATGCAGGTCTCCTCGTCGGCCTGTCTGTCGGCTCAGCGCTCACGCTCTGACGACTCATACGTACGGGGTGCGCTCCCTGCCTACTGGACCGAGTGCGGTGAGCACCATGAGCAGCGCTCAGGCGCTCATGCGCCCGACTACCGGGCCCGGGAAGGTCTACGGCTGGACCGTCTCACCCAGTAGCCCGTTCACCAGTTCGACGAACTGCTCCGGGGTCGCGTTCTTGTCCGCCTGCTCCTCCGGCAGCTTTATCCCGAGATCGTGCTCGACCAGCAGCATGATCTCCATGATCGCGATCGAGTCGTAGCCAAGGTTGGCGAACGAGGTCTCGGAGTGCTCGCCGCCCAGGTCGAGCGCGTCATCCTCGCCCGCGCCCCGCCGTACGTACTCCTCCAGGTCAGTCAGGGTGAAAGTCGCCATTACTGCTCCTTTTCTCGTGGCATTGCGACTAACATCGCCGAGGCGCTTAGACGTTGGGTCGAGTGCCGGTCGACCGCGACCCACGCTCGACGGAGACCGTCGCGCGCAGTTGCGCGGCGCTGCCGTGATCAGAAATTGGGCAGCAGTCTCGCGCGTGTGTCCGCTGGCTGGGTGGTGCGGCCGGTCCCGTTCACACGCCGAGGGCGCGGGCGTACGACGAGGAATCATGGGACGGACCGGGGTGCGGGGAGAGTCCCAGGAGACGTGCAGCGGTCGACGTGGCGTCCAGGGTGAAGAGCGCACAGGCCAGCAGGAGCGGAAGCTGGTCCGGGGACGGGACCGGTGATGTGTCGGGCGTGGGCCGTTCAGGTTCACCATGCATGAGGGAAGCGTCGCCGGTGGCGGTCGAGAGGTGACGGAGCACCGCTAGATCCGTACTTCGCGGGTAGCTCGTTCAGGTCTCTGGCCAGCGGGGATGTGTCGGTTCCAGGCCGAGGAGGCCAAGGAGATGGAGCTGGACGCCCCGGCTGATGACGATGGTGGGCGGGTCGGTGGCGCCGCCGACCCGCAGTCGCAGCCCGGAGAGGTGGTGGAGGATCATCCGTCCGGGCAGTCGGCAGGCTCCCCCCGGACTTGCCCCGGAGCCCAGATCATGCCCCGGTTTCGACGCCCATGAGAAAATCTACGACACGTCATCAGCGGTTCGCTCGCGCTCGCCTTCCTGACCTATACCTGACGCGCTCACTGCCGCGCCTTTTCCGCAGCGCTCACCACCCCGGCACTTA
Organism: Streptomyces sp. NPDC001617; assembly: GCF_053596855.1. Taxonomy (NCBI): domain Bacteria; kingdom Bacillati; phylum Actinomycetota; class Actinomycetes; order Kitasatosporales; family Streptomycetaceae; genus Streptomyces; species Streptomyces sp. NPDC001617. The sequence goes on along the minus strand of NZ_JBSFHA010000121.1, from coordinate 3,041 downwards.
ACCGGCGCAGCCTGCGGTGGTTTGGAGCCTCCCCCTGCAGGGCGACCCCGGAGGACCTACCTCCATCGGTGCTCAAGTTCGGCCAGAGTAGACAGACAAGAGGACACCTCGTACATGTACTTCCGAGTGCCTCAGCATCCGAAATGTCTCCTCCAGAATGGCACTGGACCACATTTGACACCCGAAATGCCCTGATATGCCGCGTGGGCAGTCGACAGAAAAGGCCATGCCTACAGCTCAGATGTGCCCCGGATTCGACCCCGAGAGTCTGCCCAGTCAGTAAACATGGCCTCTGACCTGCGGAAATGCAGAGCGGCAGACGAGTCGGGCTGTACGCCGGGGAGAGTCACGGCGGCGCAATGACCTGCACGAACGTGTAGGGAGGGCGCTTGTGTGGCTACCTTGATCGCTACGCAAGACGACTTCCCGCCCTTAAGCACTCCGGACGGGGGCTTCGTCGCTATTGGGGTCAGACAGTCTGCTCGATGCGCTCGACGACGCCCGGGTCCGACTCCATTCGGCCGCCTTCGCATACTGCAGCAGACCCGACGCTGGTCACGTAGACCGCGAGCCGATCAACGGCCGGGCAGAGAGGAGCCTCAGCAGGAGCATGGAGACGAGGTGGTTCCCCAGGGGACAAGTGACTCCTGCGGGTGGGGGATGTCCTCGCGCAGGGGAAGCCTGTCGGTGAACCTTCCCCTTGATCGTGGACACCTGGAGACTGGGATCTGAGGTTCCAGAGGAAGTAGCACCAGGTGGGAAGCAAGTACACGAAGCGGCGAAGAGTTCAAACGGGACGCAATCGCGATCGTCGACTCCTCGGGCAAGACGGTCACGGCGGTGGCCCGGGAACTCGGCATCAGCTCCGAGTCCCTGCGCGGCTGGTACCGCAAGGCGAAGGCGGAGCAGGGCGAGGGCACTGCCGGCGAATTGAGCAGCGCCGAGCGCGAGGAGCTCAAGCGGCTGCGGCGGGAGAACCGCGAGCAGCAGCAGACGATCGAGATCCTGAAAAAAGCGACCGCCTTCTTCGTGAAGGACAACGACCGGTGAGCGAGGTGTGCCGGTTCATCCGTGCGGAGAAGGCGAACTACCCGATCGTTCTGTTGTGCCGGGTGCTGCACGTCGCCCGCTCCTCCTACTACGCGTGGCGCGAGGGCGAGGCCGCCCGCCATGCCCGGCGGGCCGCCGCCGCACCTACGGTGTCCCGCGCATCCACGCCGAACTGCGGCGTCTGGGGCGGCGGGTGAACCGCAAGTGCATCGCCCGCGTGATGCGCGAGCGCGACATCCGAGGCGTCACCCGGCGCAAGCACCGCTCGTTGACCCGGCCCGACAAGAAGGCGAAGCCGGCCCCGGACCTGATCGGCCGCGACTTCCACGCCGAGCGGCCCGGGATCAAGCTGGTCGGCGACATCACCTACCTGCCCACTGCCGAGGGCTGGCTCCACCTCGCCTGCCGGCTGGACCTGGCCACCCGCGAGGTCGTCGGTTATGCCATGGCCGATCACCACCGCGCCGAACTCGTCGTGGACGCCCTCGACATGACCTACGGCCGAGGGAACCTGGAGCCCGGCTGTGTGATCCACAGTGACCGCGGCAGCGAATACACCTCTACCCAATTCAGCACAAGAAAACGGGAGTTGAGACTGCGGAACAGCTGCGGACGCACCGGATCATGCTTCGACAACGCGGCCGCGGAGAGTTTCTGGGCCCTGCTCAAGGAAGAGATCGGCACCCGCATCTGGCCCGACCGGGCCCGCGCCCGCGCCCGCGCCGAGGTCTTCACCTTCATCGAGGCCTTCTACAACCGCCGCCGCCTACGCAAGCACAAGACCTTCGGCTACCTCACCCCGGCCGAGACCAGGCAGCGGCACCAACACGCCCTCGCGGCATAACCAACGAGTGTCCAAGATCACGGGGAAGCTTCACTCCTGCGCCTCGCCCGTCAACGCATCAGCGTCCTGTTCGCCATGCTCCGAGACGGCACCTTCTAAGAATCCCGCACGCCCGCGGACGTCGAGCTCGCCGCATGACCCCTTTAAGAACGAATCACCCCAAACCCGACAGGACCGCCTTGACGAAGGACATAGAGGCACCCCCCGCCAAGGCCGACCCCTCCCCGGCCGCGCCTCTCGACGGCCGTTGACAGAACGTCCCTGACCTACTCTTATGCCCTATTCGTGGCGAACGCGCGACAGCCGGTCGTCATGACGTTCACGAAAAATCTCAGACTTTACCGACTCTTTCCCAGAGGTCACCTAACATCCTCGACACCACCACAAAAACGGAATCCAGGCATCCGTTTGTGAATTCGTTTCCATGCCCCACAGGACGCCGATGCCGTCACGGATTCCTCTCCTCCAGCGCCTCAGGTCCATCCGAGCCTCGCTGCTGCTGCTCGCCCTGGTTCCGAGCGTGGCCCTGGGCGGCCTGTGGGCCACCAGCAGCGCCCGCGTGCTGTCCCAGGGCTTCGGCCTGCGTGCCGAAATGACCGCCAACCTGGCCGTCGCCAAGCCGTTCGGCGACATGATCGACGCTGCCGCCCGGGAACGGACACTCAGCGCGGTCCACCAGCACCACCCCGCCGATGGCCCCGACCGCCAGGTCGTTCCACATGAACCAGAAGCGCTGCTGGCCGGGTGTGCCGAACAGGTACAGCACCAGGTCGGGGCTGAGCGTGATGCGGCCGAAGTCGAGTGCGACGGTCGTGGTCGTCTTGGCTTCCACGCCGGCCACGTCGTCCACCGCGACCCCCGTGATTTTCGAGGGCCGGCCGCACCACAGCATCGAACAGATCCGTGGTGCTCTCGCCCTTCCCGCGACATCGCCGGTGTGCGTGTTCGACGCCCGGGAACGCGTCGACTGTCGGGACGTGCTGCTGGGCCTGGTCGACCATGTGCTCGCCAAGGTGTCCGGCCCCATGCCGGCGGCCCGCTGACCGACCACCGCGGAGGACGGAAATCTCGACGGATTCCCCGCTTCATGGCCGACCGCGCGGCAGTCGAGCGCTGGAAGCAGACCTTCGCTCTACTTCGGCGACGT
>NZ_JBSFHA010000120.1:0-28473 GCF_053596855.1 Streptomyces sp. NPDC001617 | reverse complement strand
TCCCGGCTTCTCGTCGTGGGCGGCTGCACCCGCCCACGGCTGTCCCGGCTTCTCGCCGTGGGCGGCTGCACCCGCCCACGGCCGTCGCGCTTTCTCGCCGTGGGCGGCTGACGGCCACATTGCAACGCCGACTGCGTGTATGTCGTCAAGGGGCGCGGGGAACTCGCTCACCCGCACCGCTCTACGACCTGTCGCCGCAGCCCCTGTGGCGTCAGAGCCGCCCGAGTACCTGAGCCAGCAGCGAACCCATCCGCGTCGCGCTGTCCCGGCCGGCCTGCAGAACCTCCTCGTGGTTCAGCGGCTCGCCGGTCATACCGGCGGCGAGGTTGGTGACCAGGGAGATGCCCAGGACCTCGGCGCCCGCCTCGCGCGCAGCGATGGCCTCGAGGACCGTCGACATACCTACGAGGTCCGCCCCGATCACGCGGGCCATGCGGATCTCGGCCGGCGTCTCGTAGTGCGGGCCGGGGAACTGCGCGTAGACGCCCTCTTCGAGGGTCGGGTCGATCTCCTTGCACAGGGCGCGGAGGCGCGGGGAGTAGAGGTCCGTGAGGTCGACGAAGTTGGCGCCGAGGATCGGGGAGGTGGCCGTGAGGTTGATGTGGTCGCTGATCAGGACCGGCTGGCCGGGGCGCATGCCCTCGCGGAGGCCGCCACAGCCGTTGGTGAGGACGATCGTCTTGCAGCCGGCGGCTACGGCGGTGCGGACGCCGTGGGCGACGGCGGCGACGCCGCGGCCCTCGTAGAAGTGGGTGCGGCCCAGGAAGACCAGGGCGCGCTTCTCTCCGATCTTGTACGAGCGGATCTTGCCGCCGTGGCCCTCCACCGCCGGCGGCGGGAAGCCGGGGAGCTCGGTGACCTGGAACTCGGCGTCGGGGGCGCCGAGGGCGTCGACGGCCGGGGCCCAGCCGGAGCCCATCACGAGGGCGACGTCGTGGGTCTCGGCGCCGGTCAGTTCGCGCAGGCGCGTGGCGGCGGCGTCGGCGGCGGCGTGGGGGTCGCCCTGGACGTCGTCCGGAAGAAGAGATGCGTTCACGCGGTCGAGGGTAGCCGGTTCCGGCCTACGCGCGTAGATGACAGAGCCAACGGGATGGCGATCGTTGTCTTGTCGTTTCCAACGAAGGGTGGGGGAGGAGGGAGCTTTGTGGCCGCTGTGATCAGCAGGGGCGCTTACGGAGTTCCATCACGTAGTCGTGGGGGGCGCCTGCCGACTCTGCGGCGTCTGCGACTTCGCCCAGGTAGCGGGCCGATGGGAGGCCGCCCTCGTAGCCGTTGAGGACGTAGACCCAGGCCTGCTCCTCGCCCTCCAGCGTGTGGACGCGGACGCGCATGCGGCGGTAGATGTCGAGGCCGACCCCTTCCCAGCGGTCCATCGACTCCTCGTCCAGCGGGGCGATGTCGTACAGAGCTACGAAGACCTGGGAGACCGGGTCCTCGACCAGGGTGGCGAGTGCGCCTTCCCAGCCCATGTGCTCGCCCCCGAACGTCAGCCGCCAGCCGTTGAGCCAGCCCGTCGCACGCATCGGCGAGTGCGGGGCGCGGCGGGTCATCAGCCGCGCGTCGAGGTTGCCGGCGTACGCGGCGTAGAGCGACATGGGTCGAGAGTACGGCAGTCGGCTCCTGGGTCTCGGACGCACCAGGGGCCCCTTGCCAACCCATTGCCCCGCCCCCGGGCAATAGCACCTTGAGCGGTGCGGGACAATGGGGTACGTGACTCGGATCGTGATCATCGGTGGCGGACCCGGCGGATACGAGGCGGCCCTGGTGGCCGCCCAGCTCGGCGCGGAGGTGACCGTCGTCGACTGCGACGGTCTGGGCGGAGCGTCGGTGCTGACCGACTGCGTGCCGTCGAAGACCCTTATCGCTACGGCCGAGGTGATGACCACCTTCGATTCGTCGTACGAGGAATTGGGGATCATCGTCGCCGATGACACCCCGCCCTTGGAGCAGGCCGCCCGGGTGGTCGGGGTCGATCTGGGGAAGGTCAACCGTCGTGTGAAGCGGCTTGCCCTTGCTCAGTCGCACGACATCACGGCGTCGGTCACGCGTGCCGGTGCCCGTGTCATGCGGGGGCGTGGGCGGCTGGAGGGCATGCAGGCCCTGGACGGGTCGCGGAAGGTCGTGGTGACCGCGGCCGACGGGAGCGAGGAGACCCTTGTCGCCGACGCCGTGCTCCTTGCCACGGGTGGGCATCCGCGTGAGGTGCCCGACGCCCAGCCGGACGGTGAGCGGATCCTCAACTGGACCCAGGTGTACGACCTGACCGAGTTGCCGGAAGAGCTCATCGTGGTCGGGTCCGGTGTGACCGGTGCCGAGTTCGCCGGTGCCTATCAAGCGCTCGGGTCCAAGGTGACTCTTGTGTCGTCCCGTGATCGGGTGCTGCCCGGTGAGGACCCGGATGCCGCGGCCGTGCTGGAGGACGTCTTCCGGCGACGTGGCATGAACGTCATGGCTCGGTCCCGGGCCGCCGCGGCCAAGAGGGTCGGGGATCGGGTCGAGGTGACGCTGGCCGATGGGCGGGTCATCACGGGTACGCACTGTCTGATGGCCGTTGGTGCCATTCCGAACAGCGCCGGGCTGGGGTTGGAAGAGGCCGGGGTTCGGGTGCGGGAGTCCGGGCACATCTGGACCGACAAGGTGAGCCGGACCACGGCTCCGGGCGTGTACGCCGCCGGTGACGTGACCGGGGTGTTCGCGCTGGCTTCGGTCGCCGCCATGCAGGGGCGTATCGCCATGTACCACTTCCTGGGTGACGCGGTGGCTCCGCTGAATCTGAAGACCGTGTCGTCCAATGTGTTCACCGATCCCGAGATCGCCACGGTCGGGTACACGCAGGCCGATGTGGATGGCGGGAAGATCGACGCCCGGGTGGTGAAGCTTCCGCTGTTGCGCAACCCCCGCGCCAAGATGCAGGGCATCCGGGACGGCTTCGTGAAGCTGTTCTGCCGGCCGGGGACGGGCATTGTGGTGGGCGGTGTGGTCGTGTCGCCTCGTGCTTCGGAACTGATCCATCCGATCTCGATCGCCGTCGACAACAATCTGACGGTCGAACAGATCGCGAACGCGTTCACCGTCTATCCGAGTCTTTCGGGGTCGATCGCCGAGGTCGCGCGGCAGCTCCACACCCGTAAGTCCGGTGGGGACGTCTGACGGCCGAAACCAATTCCTCGCTGGTCACGGGGAGTTGTCGAGCATGCGTACGGCATAGGCGGGACGGGTAGGCCCTATACCACTTCCCGCCCTTGCGTGCGAACAACTTCTGCTATTCACCGCAAACAGCTGAAAGCAGACGGTCGCCCGCGTTACTGTCAGTTTCGTGTTCGCTGCAGAACGTCGCCAATTGATCCTCGAAATGGTGCGAGCGAACGGGGCCGTGTCGCTCCGTGAGCTCGCCCGCGTCGTCCAGACCTCCGAAGTGACCGTACGGCGGGACGTGCGCGCACTGGAGGCAGAAGGACTCCTCGACCGCCGGCACGGCGGTGCGGTATTGCCGGGCGGGTTCACGCGGGAGTCCGGCTTTCCGCAGAAGTCACATCTCGCGACCGCCGAGAAGACGGCCATCGCCGACCTCGCCGCCAACTTCGTCGAAGAGGGCGAGGCCATCGTGGTCGGGGCGGGAACCACCACCCAGGAGCTGGCCCGCCGGCTCGCGCGGGTGCCCGGTCTGACCGTCGTCACCAACTCCCTTTTGGTGGCACAGGCGTTGGCCCATGCCAACCGGGTCGAAGTCGTGATGACCGGTGGCACCCTGCGTGGTTCCAACTATGCGCTGGTGGGCAGTGGGGCCGAGCAGTCCCTGCAGGGGCTGCGGGTTTCGCGGGCCTTTCTGTCCGGGAGCGGGCTCACCGCCGAGCGTGGGCTGTCCACGTCCAACATGCTGTCCGCGTCCGTCGATCGGGCGCTGGTGCAGGCCGCCGCGGAAGTCGTCGTCCTCGCCGATCACACCAAGCTCGGGACGGACACGATGTTCCAGACCGTGCCCACGGACGTGATCACGCGGTTGGTGACGGACGAGCCGCCGCCGCATGACGATCGGGCGGCCACGGAGTTGCAGGCGCTGGCCGATCAGGGTGTGCAGATCGCCGTCGCCGGGGCGGCGGGAGGGGCCGGGTCGGGTACGGGGTCGGGTTCGGGTGGTGATTCCGTCCCCCCGCGGCAGGCTCGCCGGGACGTGGCTCTGCCGGGGCCCCGGCGAGGGGCTCTGCCGGGGGCGGGGCTGCGAAGCGCGGTGCTCGGTGAGACGGGGCCGGGGGCTGAGCGGGCGCGGGTTGCGGATATGCGGCGGCGTTAGGGTTCGCCCAAGCCCCGTAGGGTCAACTTGAGCAGTCGGTCCGCCAGTTCCGGGTCTGCCGGAGACTCCTCGGCTGCCAACGCGATCGCGTTGGTCAGTTGGAGGAGGTCGGTGATCGCCACGTCGTCGCGGATCTTGCCTGCTTGCTGTGCTCGGGCCAGCAGCGCGGTGCCCGCTTCCCTCATCGGGTCGCTGCAGCGGGCAAGCGCCGAGGTGCGGTCGGCCGTCACGGACATCAGGGCGTGCGCCAGGCCTCGGTACTCGCCGGCATGGGTGATGATCTCGCGCAGCCAGGTCACCAGGGCCGTGCAGGGCTCGGGGGCGTCCAGCAGTTCCCGTGAGCGGGTCAGCAGATCGGTCACCGCGTCCTCGAAGACCGCGCTCAACAGGGCCTGGCGGTTGGGGAAGTGGCGATACAGGGTGCCGATCCCCACGCCGGCTCGTTTTGCCACGTCCTCCAGGGACGCGTCCGTGCCGTGGGTCGCGAAGGCCGCGCGGGCCTCGGCCAGGAGACGGTCGTAGTTGCGGCGGGCGTCGGCACGCATGGCGCGTGCGGGCGCGGGGGTCACCGTGGTGTCCCGGTCACCGGCGGTCTCGGGCGAGGTCGCGCTCACCATGCCTCTCACCTGCTCTCCTCTGCGCCCTTACGTGCTTCCAGGATGCCCCATCGGGATGTGCGAGCGGCCTTCCCGCGGGCCGTCGGAGCCGTAGCTTATTGCTCAGGACTTCTCGGGAGTTCTCAGGACTTCTCGGGCGAGAGCAGCGCCGGGAGAGTGCGATGGACATCAGCGGTGCGGACGCGCTGCGCGTGCTGACGCTCGTGCGGGAGCTGGAAGACGCCGACACGGTGGGGGAGTTGCAGGAGCGTGCGTTGCCCGGGTTACTCGGTCTCATTCCCGCCGACGGGGCCCAGGCCTATCGGCTCTCGGCCGACGGCGTGGGGGATCTTGTCGCTCTTTCCCTGCCCCAGGAGTCGTTCCACGAGGATCCGATGGTCATCTACGACCATCCCCTCGACCACCCGCTCACCGACGTCATGCTGGAGACGCCGACTCCGGAGGCCTGGCGGGTGAGTGATGTCGCGGGGGATCGGCAGTGGCAGCGGACCCACTGCTACAACCTCGACTTTCGTCCCTTCGGTATGCGTCGGCATCTCGTCGCGTCCGCGGGATCGGACATGAGTGTGGTCGCGGGGTATGCGCTGACCCGCTCGGGGGGTGACTTCAGTGAGCGTGAGCGGGATCTCTTCGGGTTGGCCCAGATCCAACTCGCCGTTGCGGAGAGGTCCATGCGTGAGCGGGAGCAGTTGCGTGTGCTGGCCGCCGTCGCCCTTGACCTGGCAGGGGGGAACGAGCGTGGTGTCGCCGCCCTGGACGAGGACGGGCGGCCGTACGCCCTCAACGCCGTTGCCGCCGGGCTGCTGGCCGTCGTGGGACATGATCCGCGGCTGGGTGGTGACGAGGTGTTCGTGGCGCGGGATGTGGAGGTGCGGTACGTGGCGCCCGAGGGGCCGGGGCGGCCCGCGCTGCTTCTGCTGCGTGACCTTGCCCGGCCGCGTGCGCTCGCCCGTTTCCACGGTGTCACCGAGCAGGAGCACCGGACCCTGCGCCACCTGCACGAAGGGCGTACGGCGACCGAGGCGGCCCGGCTGATGAGGCTGTCGCCGGTGACCGTGCGGGGCTATATCGCCTCCCTCCACCGGAAGTTGGAGGCGGGGCACACGGCCGCGCTGCTGCGGCGGGGGCGGGATCTGGGGCTGCTCGTGGACTGAAGCGGACCGGCGGTGTGGCGATATGTCGCGATGCCTCAGAATTGACGGGTGGTCGGCGGGTGGGTCCGCTCGCTTCACTGGGTCGTGGTGCTCCGCTCGGGGGACGGAGACGGGGGAAGAACGAGGCGCCCGGCGGACCGACTGCTCAGGTCCGCCGGGCGCCTCGGAACGCCGTAGGGGATGGGGGTCCTCCGCGGTCAGTCCTTGATCTCGCAGATCGCGGCGCCGGAGCTGATGGACGCGCCGACCTCCAGGCCCAGGCCCTTGATGGTGCCGGACTTGTGGGCGTTGAGGGGCTGTTCCATCTTCATGGCCTCCAGGACGACGACCAGGTCGCCCTCCTTGACCTCCTGGCCCTCCTCGACCGCGACCTTGACGATGGTGCCCTGCATGGGGGACGCGAGGGTGTCGCCGGAGGCGACCGGGCCGGACTTCTTGGCCGCGCGGCGCTTGGGCTTGGCGCCCGCGGCGAGGCCGGTGCGGGCCAGGGACATGCCCAGCGAGGACGGGAGGGAGACCTCCAGGCGCTTGCCGCCGACCTCGACGACGATCGTCTCGCGGTCCGGGTCCTCGTCCGCCTCGGTGTCGGCGGGTGCCGCGAAGGGCTTGATCTCGTTGACGAACTCGGTCTCGATCCAGCGGGTGTGGACCGTGAACGGCTCGGCGGATCCGGTGAGTTCGGGGGCGAACGCCGGGTCGGTGACGACCGCGCGGTGGAAGGGGATGGCGGTGGCCATGCCCTCGACCGTGAACTCCTCCAGGGCGCGGGCGGCGCGCTGGAGGGCCTGGGCGCGGGTGGCTCCGGTGACGATCAGCTTCGCGAGGAGGGAGTCCCAGGCGGGGCCGATGACGCTGCCGGACTCGACGCCCGCGTCCAGGCGGACGCCGGGGCCGGACGGGGCCTCGAACGTGGTGACCGTGCCCGGGGCCGGGAGGAAGTTGCGGCCCGGGTCCTCGCCGTTGATGCGGAACTCGAAGGAGTGGCCGCGCAGTTCGGGGTCTCCGTAACCGAGTTCTTCGCCGTCGGCGATGCGGAACATCTCGCGCACCAGGTCGATGCCGGCGACCTCCTCGGTGACCGGGTGCTCCACCTGGAGGCGGGTGTTGACCTCCAGGAAGGAGATCGTGCCGTCGAGGCCGACCAGGAACTCCACCGTGCCGGCGCCGACGTAGCCGGCCTCCTTGAGGATGGCCTTCGAGGAGGAGTACAGCTCGGCGACCTGGGCCTCGGAGAGGAAGGGCGCGGGGGCCTCCTCGACCAGCTTCTGGTGGCGGCGCTGCAGGGAGCAGTCACGGGTGGAGACGACGACCACGTTGCCGTGGGTGTCGGCCAGGCACTGGGTCTCCACGTGGCGCGGCTTGTCGAGGTAGCGCTCGACGAAGCACTCGCCGCGGCCGAAGGCGGCGACGGCCTCGCGGACCGCCGACTCGTACAGCTCGGGGACCTCTTCGAGGGTGCGGGCGACCTTCAGGCCGCGGCCGCCGCCGCCGAAGGCCGCCTTGATGGCGATCGGCAGGCCGTGCTGCTCGGCGAAGGCGACGACCTCGTCGGCGCCGGTCACCGGGTCGGGGGTGCCGGCCACCAGAGGGGCGCCGGCGCGCTGGGCGATGTGGCGGGCGGCGACCTTGTCGCCGAGGTCGCGGATGGCCTGCGGCGGCGGGCCGATCCAGATCAGGCCGGCGTCCAGGACGGCCTGGGCGAACTCGGCGTTCTCCGAGAGGAAGCCGTAGCCGGGATGGATGGCGTCCGCCCCCGACTCGCGTGCCGCGTTCAGTACTTTCTGGATGTCCAGGTAGCTGGTGGCCGGGGTGTCACCGCCCAGGGCGAACGCCTCATCCGCGGCGCGGACATGCAGAGCGTCCCGGTCCGGGTCGGCGTAGACGGCGACACTCGCGATGCCGGCGTCCCGACAGGCGCGGGCCACGCGGACAGCGATTTCGCCACGGTTGGCGATGAGCACCTTGCGCACGATTGAGGCTCCCTCCTTGAAACAAGCCGAGTTTAGGGACTGCCGACACGGCACTTCGACCCGTCCCCAGTGGTGAGCTTGCCCACACGGAGCGTGATACCAGGCCCGCTCGACCCGCGAAATCCCTTGTCGCACCTAGGTACGCAGGACTCCTCCCGGCAACCCTAGCTCTCCCATGTGGTCAAGGTCTCTGTGAGAGCGTGCTGCGGGCCACTCCGTTTCTTTGTGGAGTCCCTACGAATGGCCCAACGATTCTTTGCGGTCCGTAGAACCCTTGTCCCGGGGTTTACCCGTTAGTAGCGTTCGCGATGTCTCGAAGGTAGAAGCGGTGACAAGAGCTCGGCTGGAGAGTGGGTGGGTCCGGTGGTGCGCAGGCCGGTGGCGTGGGTGGTGGCGGTCGTGCTCTTCGCCGAGGCGTTCGGCGTCGCGGCGCTCAACTGGTTCCTGGGGGTCGTGGTCGACCGTCAGGACATGTCCCTGGCCGGGCTCGACCCGGACATGATGTCGATGTCCTCGAAGGTCGGCGGCATCGTCTTCGGCCTCTACTACGCCCTGTGCGGCCTGGTCGCGCTCCTGGTCGCGATACGGAACCGGCCGCCGGCCGGGCTCGGCCGCATCCTGCTGATCAGCGCGGCGGTCGTGCACGGGCTGCTGGGGGCGCTGGTGTGGGGCCTGGTGGGCTGGACCGCGTTCCTGTTCATGGTGGTCGTGCTGGCGCTCATCGTGCTGCTGCTGATGTCCTACGACCTTCCGGCGGAACCGGGCGACGCGGCCCCGCCGGCGAAGGAGCCGGAGCCCCAGAGCGGGGACGGCGACGAGGGCTCGCCCGTCACCGCTCCGCCGGCGCCCACAACTCCGTGATGCCCACGCCCAGTTGGGCCAGCAGTTTCCGTACGAGGGGGAGGCTGAGGCCGATCACGTTGCCGTGGTCGCCGTCGATGCCCTCGATGAACGGCGCGCTGCGGCCGTCCAGCGTGAACGCGCCCGCGACGTGGAGGGGTTCGCCCGAGGCGACGTAGGCGGCGATCTCCTCGTCGGTGGGGTCGCCGAAGCGGACCACGGTGGATGCCGTGCCTGACACGTACCGCTTGGCGGCCGTGTTCCAGATGCAGTGGCCCGTCTGGAGCACCCCTGCGCGTCCTCGCATCGACTTCCAGCGGGACGTCGCCTCTTCGGCGTCGGCGGGCTTGCCCAGGGCCTGGCCGTCCAGTTCCAGGACCGAGTCGCAGCCGATGACCAGGGCGCCCTGTGCCTCCGGGAGGGCGGCGACGACGGAGGCCTTGGCCTCGGCCAGGGCGAGGGCCAGATCGGCGGGAGTGGGGGCCGTGATGGCGTCCTCGTCGACGCCACTCACGATGACCTCGGGGTCCATGCCCGCCTGGCGGAGCAGGTTCAGCCGGGCGGGGGACTGGGAGGCGAGGATGAGGCGGCGGGGCTGATCGGTCATGCGGTCAGCGTAGTCCGATCACCACCATGGCCAGCACCATGGCCAAGGCCATCAGAACGCCGAGTCTGCGCAGCATGTCCTGCATGTTGCGCAGTTCCTCGGGGGGCTCGTTCTCAGGGTCCGACCACAGCATGCCACCAGCGTGGGGCCGGACCGGGGGAGGGCGCCTGAGTACGGGTACTCAAATCGGCGCCCGGGGGTGTTCCTCTGTGTGCCCACGCGGCGGAGCCGCATGTCGACACAGCCCCGCGCCCCTTGGGGCATCTCCCTAGCCCGGCCAGTAAGTGCGGGACCATGACGTGGGGCCCGGCTGGGGCAGGCGGTGGGCTGCGATCCTTGCCGGGTCGGACCAGGAGTCCTTGTCCTGCGCGGTACCCGGCGTCGTGGCGGATGCGGCTACCGCGCGGGCTCTGACCACCGCCAGGGCGGCGGCCAGCTCCTCCGGGGTGGGGTTGCCCCGTACGACCTTGATGTTCACAGCGTCTCCTTAGAGGGGGATGTTGCCGTGCTTCTTGGGGGGCAGGGACTCCCGCTTGGTGCGCAGCTGGCGCAGGCCGCGGACGACGTGTCCGCGGGTGTCGGACGGCATGATCACCGCGTCGATGTAGCCGCGTTCGGCCGCGGTGTAGGGGTTGAGGAGGGTGTCCTCGTACTCGCGGATGAGGCGGGCGCGGACGGTCTCCAGGTCCTCGCCGTTGGCCTCGGCCTCGGCGAGGGTGCGGCGGTGCAGGATGTTGACCGCGCCCTGGGCGCCCATGACGGCGATCTGGGCGGTGGGCCAGGCGAGGTTGAGGTCCGCGCCCAGGTGCTTGGAGCCCATGACGTCGTAGGCGCCGCCGAAGGCCTTGCGGGTGATGACCGTGATCAGGGGGACGGTCGCCTCCGCGTAGGCGTAGATCAGCTTGGCGCCGCGGCGGATGATGCCGGTGTGTTCCTGGTCGACGCCGGGCAGGAAGCCGGGCACGTCCACGAAGGTGATCACCGGGACGTTGAAGGCGTCGCAGGTGCGCACGAAGCGGGCCGCCTTCTCGGAGGCGTTGATGTCCAGGCAGCCGGCGTACTGCATGGGCTGGTTGGCGACGATGCCGACCGGGTGGCCCTCGACCCGGCCGTAGCCGGTGACGATGTTGGGTGCGAACAGGGCCTGGGTCTCGAAGAACTCGGCGTCGTCCAGGACGTGTTCGATGACCGTGCGGATGTCGTAGGGCTGGTTCGCGCTGTCCGGGACGAGGGTGTCGAGCTCCAGGTCCTCGGCGGTGACGGTCAGGTCCGCCTCCTCCGGGAAGACGGGCGCCTCGCTGAGGTTGTTGGAGGGCAGGTAGGACAGCAGCTGCTTGATGTACTCGATGGCGTCCTTCTCGTCGCCGGCCATGTGGTGGGCGACGCCGGAGACGGAGTTGTGGGTGCGGGCGCCGCCCAGTTCCTCGAAGCCCACGTCCTCGCCGGTGACGGTCTTGATGACGTCGGGGCCGGTGATGAACATGTGCGAGGTCTGGTCGACCATGACGGTGAAGTCGGTGATGGCGGGGGAGTAGACGGCTCCGCCCGCGCACGGGCCGACGACCAGGCTGATCTGGGGGATGACGCCGCTCGCGTGGGTGTTGCGGCGGAAGATCTCGCCGTAGGCGCCGAGGGAGGCGACGCCCTCCTGGATGCGGGCGCCGCCGGAGTCGTTGATGCCGATGACCGGGCAGCCCGTCTTCAGCGCGAAGTCCATCACCTTGACGATCTTCTGGCCGTAGACCTCGCCCAGCGCGCCGCCGAAGATGGTGAAATCCTGCGAGAACACGGCGATGGGGCGGCCGTCGACGGTGCCGTAGCCGGTGACGACGCCGTCGCCGTAGGGGCGGTTGGTCTCCAGGCCGAAATTGGTGGAGCGGTGCCGGGCGAACTCGTCCAGCTCGACGAAGGAGCCCTCGTCGAGGAGGAGCTCGATGCGCTCACGGGCCGTCAGCTTGCCCTTGGCGTGCTGCTTCTCGACGGCGCGTGCCGAGCCGGCGTGCGTCGCCTCGTCGACGCGGCGCTGAAGGTCCGCGAGCTTGCCCGCGGTGGTGTGGATGTCGATCTCTTCCGCCTCGGACATCGGGATCGCGGCTCCCTGCCTGCTCAAAAGGGGGGACGGTTACTCATCCGTAGAGTAGTGGGGCGCTTGCAAATCAGCAGTGCGGCGTTTCACACACCTAGGGTGGCTTGCATGACGCCGCGAGATGCATCAGACGACAGCCGTTGGTCCGATCTGGACCGGCCTCCCCTCAACGCCGTCGCGCTGCGACGCGGGCTCGTGCGGGAGGGCGGGCTGTGGCGCGAGGTCGAGGTGGTGCGGAACACCGGCTCCACCAACTCCGACCTCGTCGCGCTGGCCGCCTCCGGCAAGGCGGTCGAGGGCACGGTCCTGGTCGCCGAGGAGCAGACGTCCGGCCGCGGCCGCCTGGACCGCCAGTGGACGGCACCGGCCCGCTCCGGCCTCTTCTTCTCCGTCCTCCTGAAGCCGAGCGAGGTCCCGGTGGCGCGGTGGGGATGGCTGCCGCTGCTCACGGGGGTCGCGGTGGCCACGGGGCTGTCGCGGGCGGCGGGCGTCGACACGGCACTCAAGTGGCCGAACGACCTGCTGGTCTCCGTCGGGGGCGAGGAGCGCAAGACCGGTGGGATCCTGGCGGAGCGGGCGGGCGAGGACGGGGTCGTCATCGGCGTCGGCATCAACGTCAGCCTGAGGACCGACGAACTGCCGGTCCCGACGGCCGGGTCGCTGGCCCTGGCCGGCGCGGTGAGCACGGACCGCGATCCCCTGCTGCGGGCCGTACTGCGGTCCCTGGAGGAGTGGTACGACCGCTGGCGGGCCGCCCAGGGTGACCCGGCGGCGAGCGGCCTCCAGGAGACGTACGCGGCGGGATGCGCGACGCTGGGACGGACAGTACGGGCGGAGCTGCCGGGCGACCGGTCGGTGGTCGGCGAAGCGGTGGCGATCGACGGCGATGGGAGACTGGTGATCGCGACGGAGGACGGAGTGCAAGCGCCGGTGGGTGCCGGGGACATCGTCCACTTGCGACCGGCGTGACCGCATCTCCCCAGGGGCGCGGGGCTGTATCGATTTCGACTCCGCCGCGTGGGCGCGACCAGCCACAACGGACCTGCACCCGCCGGAAACATCAAGCACCCCTTCTCGACTCCCACAGGAGTGAGCTACCGCACACCTGCCGTACAGTTGAGGCCGGTCGATACCTGACCGCAGCAGATCGGAAGGGCAGCAGGCGTGACCGTCGACGACACCGGCTCTGGCGAGGGCGCGGACGCCGCCGACCCCGGCGAGGACCCGCTCGCCCTGCGTCTGGAACACCTCATTCTCGGCGCCGAACGGCGCTACACCCCCTTTCAGGCGGCCCGTAGCGCCGGCGTCTCCGTGGAGCTGGCGACCCGCTTCTGGCGGGCCATGGGCTTCGCCGACATCGGCCAGGCGAAGGCGCTGACGGAGGCCGACGTGCTGGCGCTGCGCCGGCTGTCCGGCCTCGTCGAGGCGGGGCTGCTGAGCGAGGCGATGGCCGTGCAGGTCGCCCGCTCCACCGGCCAGACCACGGCCCGTCTCGCCTCGTGGCAGATCGACTCCTTCCTGGAGGGTCTCACCGAGCCCCCGGAGCCGGGGATGACCCGCACCGAGGTGACATACCCGATCGTCGAGCTGCTCCTGCCCGAGCTGGAGGAGTTCCTCGTCTACGTCTGGCGCCGCCAGCTGGCCGCCTCGGCCGGCCGGGTCGTGCAGGCCGCCGACGACGAGGAGATGGTCGACCGGCGGCTGGCCGTCGGCTTCGCCGACCTGGTCGGGTTCACCCGGCTGACCCGCCGTATGGAGGAGGAGGAGCTCGGCGAGCTCGTCGAGGCCTTCGAGACGACGGCCGCCGACCTGGTGGCGGCGCACGGGGGGCGGCTCGTCAAGACGCTCGGTGACGAGGTGCTGTACTCGGCGGACGACGCCGGGGTGGCCGCGGAGATCGCGCTGCGCCTCATAGAGACCATGGCGAACGACGAGACGATGCCCGAGCTGCGGGTGGGCATCGCCTTCGGGACCGTCACCACCCGTATGGGTGATGTCTTCGGTACGACGGTCAACCTGGCCTCCCGGCTGACCTCGATAGCGCCCCGGGACGCCGTCCTCGTCGACGCCGACTTCGCCCAGGAACTGATCCGCACCGGCGAGGCCCCGGCCTCCGAGGCGGAGGCGGCCGAGGCCGCGGCCGCCGCGGAGAAGGAGGGCGAGGAGCCCCCGACGTACCGCTTCGCGCTCCAGCCGATGTGGCAGCGGCCGGTGCGTGGGCTGGGCGTGGTGGAGCCGTGGTTGCTCACGCGGCGGGCGCAGGAGGCGTAGCCACGCTCAGCGGGTGAGCGGGCCCACGCACAGGCCCACGACCGGTACGCACAGGCCGGGCCGGGTCGGCTGCTGGGTGGGCGACGGGGATGTGGTCCGGCTCGGAGTCGGCCGTGGGGTGGCGGGGGCCGATGCGGGTGGGTGCGGTGCGGTTGCCGTCGGGGCGGGGGTGTTGAGTGCCTCCGGGATGGTCGTCGTGTCCGGGGTGGTGGGGGTGACGGCGGCTGCGGACGGTGTCGCCGACGGGGACGCGGTCGCCGTCGGCATCGTCACGACCTTCGAACCCGTCGTCGGGGTCGCGCTCACGCCGCCCATGACCGACGTCGCCGACGGGCCGACCGTGGTGGCGGTGGTGGTCGCCCGGTCGGTCCCCACGGTGGCCTGATCGTCCCGTGGCTCCGCCTCCGCCGTACCGAGCCCGCCGACACTCGACTCGGGGGCCATCCGTACGAGGCTCAGCACCCCGGCGGCCAGGGCGAGCCCGCCGACGGCGAACAGCACCTTGCGGGGGCGGGGCCGACGGTGACGGCCGCGAGGACCGAAGAGGTGCGGTGCGGTGGCGCTCTCCCCCTCGCTTTCGGTGCCTGTCTCCGGCCTGGTCGGCGTTTCCGTCATCTCGGTCCCTCCCCATGCGCTCGCGCCCCCTGTGCGCCGTGGCGGACGCACGTTATGCGCTGCCATGGGCGTTGGGGGTGGAGTTGGGCGGGATGTCACTCGAACGGGGTGCCGGGGGGCGATACGGGAGCCGGGCGTGGCCTTCCCTCTCCCGCGCCCGTCCTGCGATGATCGGGCCGAAGTCTGTTAACCCGCGTTAACCGGAGGGCGTCATGGGCGAGGAGCGGCGGTACGGGGAGTTCGTGGCGGTGCGGCGACACGGCGACGGCGTCGGGCATGTCGCGGAACTCGCCCTGGACCGGCCCAAGGCCATGAACGCCGTGTCGACGGAGATGGCGCGCTCGATCGCGGCCGCGTGCACGGCGCTGGGTGACGACCGGGACGTTCGGGTGGTCGTGCTGACCTCGACGCATGAGCGGGCGTTCTGCGTCGGGGCGGACCTGAAGGAACGGAACTCCTTCAGCGACGCCGATCTGGTGCGGCAGCGGCCTGTCGCGCGGGGCGCGTACACGGGCGTGCTGGAGCTGCCGGTGCCGACGATCGCCGCGGTGCACGGCTTCGCCCTCGGCGGCGGCTTCGAGCTGGCGCTGTCGTGCGACCTGATCGTGGCGGACCGTACGGCCGTGGTGGGGCTGCCGGAGGTGTCGGTCGGTGTCATCCCCGGCGGCGGCGGGACGCAACTGCTGCCGCGGCGGGTCGGGGCGGCGCGGGCGGCCGAGCTGATCTTCACCGCGCGGCGGCTGGAGGCCGTGGAGGCGCGGGAGTTGGGGCTGGTGGACGAGCTGGTGGAGGAGGGGCGGGACCGGGCGGAGGCGCTGGCGCTGGCCGCCCGTATCGCCGCGAACTCACCGGTGGGGCTGCGGGCGGCGAAGCGGGCGCTGCGGCTCGGGCACGGCTTGGACCTGCGGGCCGGCCTGGAGGTCGAGGACGCGGCGTGGCGGTCGGTGGCGTTCTCGGGGGACCGGGCGGAGGGGGTGGCGGCGTTCAACGAGAAGCGGAAGCCTCAGTGGCCCGGTGAGTGAATTCCGTAGGTCACCCCACCGCCGTACCAGGAGTACGAAACGCCCAAAACCTCCCTAACCTGGAGTGATGGGTGAGGACAATCGGCTCTCGGCTGTCGTCGCGTTGGCTCAGGGCATGGCGGCGGCCCAGGGCTCGCGTGGGGCGTGGCGTGCGGCGGCCCTGGGGGCGTGCCGGGCGCTGGGCGGGAGTTTCGCCGCGCTGTCGGTGTGGGAGCGGGAGCTCGGCCGGCTCAGGGTTCTCGTCAACGTGGGGGAGCGGTCCGAGGGCGAGGACGAGTTCCCGGAGGGCGAGTCGTACCCGGTGCACCAGTTCCCCGAGATCACCGAGTTCCTGCACGAGCGGTGGGCCCGGGGCGGTGAGCCCAACGCGTGGGTCGAGACGGCGCAGGGGCCTGCGGCGGGGCGTCGGCCCGGTTACGTCCATCAGCGTGTCGCCGCTCTGCGGCGCCGTGGCCGTGGCTGCTGTGTCGTCGCGCCGATCGTGCTGAACGGGCGGGCGTGGGGCGAGCTGTATGTCGCCCGGCCCGCGGGGGTGCCCGTCTTCGACCGCGGCGACGCCGATTTCGCCACCGTGCTGGCCGCGGTCGTCGCCGCGGGGATCGCGCAGGCGGAGCGGCTGGAGGAGGTGAGACGGCTGGCGTACACCGACGCCCTCACCGGGCTCGCCAACCGTCGGGCGGTGGATGTGAGGCTGGAGGAGGCGATCGAGCGGCATCGGGTCGACGGGACGGTGGTCAGTCTGGTCGTGTGCGATCTGAACGGGCTGAAGCGGGTCAACGACACCCGGGGGCACGCGGTGGGTGACCGGCTCCTCGAGCGCTTCGGGTCCGTCCTCTCGCTCTGTGGCGCGATGCTGCCGGGGGCGCTCGCCGCTCGCCTCGGCGGTGACGAGTTCTGTCTGCTGGCGGTCGGGCCGTCCGCGGACGAGGTGGTCAAGGCCGCGGACGAACTGTGCCGTCGGGCGGGGGAGTTGGAGCTGGGGGAGGGGGTGGCGTGCGGGGTCGCGTCCACCGAGGACGCGATCGGTCCCGTCCGCTCGGCCCGCCGTCTCTTCCGGTTGGCGGACGCGGCCCAGTACCGAGCGAAGGCACTCCGTGCGGGGAAGCCGGTGGTGGCGGGGCGGGAGGCTCCCGACGATCCGGTCGTACGGCTCGCTGACGCGGGGCCCTCCGAGCACACCGCCGAACGCCGCCGCTTCCGAGGCCGGCCCACCTGACAGCGGCGTCGAGAAGGGCCGTCCGCGCTGTAAGGGTCGTAACCCCCACCCACTAGTGACATCCCCGTCTTCAATGCGTACGCTCCTGAATATGGATATGCACACTGTGGTGGTGGGGACGTCCGGTGTCACCGCGTCCGACGTTCTCGCCGTGGCCCGCGGCGGCGCTCGGGTCGAGTTGTCGGCCGAGGCGGTGGCCGCTCTCGTGGCGGCCCGGGAGATCGTGGACGCGCTGGCGGCCAAGCCCGAGCCCGTCTACGGCGTCAGCACCGGCTTCGGCGCCCTGGCGACCCGGCACATCAGCCAGGAACTGCGCGCCCAGCTGCAGCGCAACATCGTCCGCTCGCACGCCGCCGGTCTCGGGCCCCGGGTCGAGCGGGAAGTCGTACGGGCCCTGATGTTCCTGCGGCTCAAGACCGTCTGCTCGGGACACACGGGCGTACGGCCCGAGGTCGCCCAGACCATGGCCGATGTGCTCAACGCGGGGATCACTCCCGTCGTACATGAATACGGGTCGCTCGGGTGCTCGGGGGATCTCGCTCCGCTGTCGCACTGCGCGCTCACGCTCATGGGGGAGGGGGACGCCGAGGGGCCCGACGGCAGCGTCCGGCCCGCCGGCGAACTGCTCGCCGAGCACGGCATCGCTCCCGTGGAGCTGCGGGAGAAGGAGGGGCTCGCGCTTCTCAACGGCACCGACGGCATGCTCGGCATGCTCGTCATGGCCCTCGCCGACCTCGACATGCTCTACAAGTCGGCCGACATCAGTGCTGCGTTGAGCCTTGAGGCACTGCTCGGGACGGACAAGGTGCTTGCCCCTGAGCTGCATGCCATCCGTCCGCATCCGGGGCAGGCCGCCTCCGCCGCCAACATGCTTGCCGTGCTGAAGGGTTCGGAGCTCACCGGGCATCATCAGGACGATGCGCCGCGGGTTCAGGACGCCTACTCGGTGCGGTGTGCTCCGCAGGTCGCCGGTGCCGGGCGGGACACCCTCGCCCATGCGCGGCTCGTCGCCGAGCGGGAACTCGCGTCCGCGGTCGACAACCCCGTCGTGCTGCCCGACGGGCGGGTTGAGTCCAACGGCAACTTCCATGGTGCCCCGGTGGCGTACGTCCTTGACTTCCTTGCCATCGCCGCCGCCGATCTCGCCTCCATCGCGGAGCGGCGTACCGACCGTCTGCTCGACAAGAACCGGAGCCACGGGCTGCCGCCGTTCCTCGCGGACGACGCCGGTGTGGACTCCGGGCTCATGATCGCCCAGTACACGCAGGCCGCGCTGGTGAGCGAGATGAAGCGGCTGGCGGTGCCCGCGTCCGCCGACTCCATTCCGTCCTCCGCCATGCAGGAG
Source organism: Streptomyces sp. NPDC001617 (assembly GCF_053596855.1). NCBI lineage: Bacteria > Bacillati > Actinomycetota > Actinomycetes > Kitasatosporales > Streptomycetaceae > Streptomyces > Streptomyces sp. NPDC001617. Next base: position 10,439 of record NZ_JBSFHA010000120.1, on the reverse strand, counting down.
GACCACGTCTCCATGGGCTGGTCCGCCGCGCGCAAGCTGCGGACCGCCGTCGGCAACCTCGCGCGGGTCGTCGCGATCGAGCTGTACGCCGCCACGCGGGCCATCGAGCTGCGGGAGGGGCTGACTCCGGCGCACGCCTCGCAGGCCGCCATCGAGGCCGTACGGGCGGCGGGCGTCGAGGGCCCGGGGCCCGACCGGTTCCTCGCGCCCGACCTCGCCGCCGCGGACGCCTTCGTGCGGGACGGAAGGCTGGTCGCCGCCGTGGAGACCGTCACCGGCCCGCTGCAGTAGTCGTAGGAAAGAGAAGGGGCCCTGTATCGCAGGGCCCCTATCGCTTACTTGAGCTTGGCCGCCTGGGCCTTGATCACCTCGGCCGGGACGCCGTAGTCGCTCTTCTGGCCGGCCATCGCGGCCAGGCTGATCGAGTAGTACGTGGCGATCGTGGAGCCGTGGCGGGCGACCACGCCGTGCACGACCTGGTCCTCGCCCTCCGCCTTGCCGGTCACCTCGAAGGCCACCGACTCGTCGGCGGTGGCGGAGGACTTCTCCTCGGCGACCTTGGTGAACTTCTGGGTGTCCTGGCCCTTCGCGGAGATCGTGAAGCCGCTCGCGCAGCCGCTCACCGCGGCGGACACGGACTTCATCGTCTCTTCGGCGCCCGCGCCGTCGTAGGAGGAGAGGGAGACGATCGTCATCGTGGAGTTGAGGAAGTCGTCGAGGCCGTTCATCGCGTTCTCGAGGTCCTCGTCCGAGGTGCCCGTCGGGGTGGGCCGGTCGCTCGCCTCCGTCGCCATGCGGTGGACGTACGAGGTCGTGTCGCCCGGGGCGAAGCCGGTGATGATGTAGCCGAGCGGGGCGCACCTGGCGTCCGTGACCTTCACCAGGTCCTTGGCGACGGCGTACTTGTCGGCCGTGTCGGCGGACCGGATGTCGTAGCCGTCCACATCGCCCGTGGCGATGACGAGCCCCCGCAACTCGGCCGTCGTGTACGCCTTCGCGGCCGTGGTGGACGAGGAGCCCTTGCCGGCGGACGAGTTCTTGGTGTCCGCGGAGCCGGAGTCCCCGCCGCAGCCCGTGACAAGGGCGAGCGACAGCGCGCTCACGGTAGCCGTGGCGGCCATGCGCACGCCCGATGATCTCTTCATGAGCGGACTATGAAGGTCATGCCAAGAAATCGTCAAGCGGGTTTAAAGGCCCAGGCGTTCGCGGCGGACCGAATAGACCACGAAGCCCGCACCGAGCGTGAGGAACGCGGTGCCGCCGATGACGTACGGGGTCGTGTCGAAGGCGCCCGTGTCGGCGAGCAGGGTGTCGTCCGCGGTCGTCGCCGTGTCGGTCGTGCCCGTCGCCGAAGTGGCCCTGGCCTGCGTCGTCGCCGTGGGCGAGGGCTGTGTTCTCGCCGGGCTGTCCTGGGACGCGTTGGCGGACGGGACGAACCACAGGGCGCCGAGCAGGGTGGCTGCGGCGGTGGCGGTCAGCAACGGACGGCGAGCGGATGACACGGAATATCGATCCCCTTGTGGCGTCGGCGAATTGGCCGTGTGGGCCGATGTTAGTGAAAGGCGCGGGTCACGGGAAAGTCACGGGAGCTCTGGGTCGTACGCTCGCGCCATGAGCACTGAAGAGACATCACGTTTTGTACGGCTTCGGGTGGACCTCGTCGTCGAGATCGACGACGCCGACGAGGTCACCAAGGCCGCACTGCAGCGGATCGCCGGCGAGGCCGACATGCCGGACGACGAGAAGGCCCATGCCGAGAGCGCTGTGACGGAAGACACGGCGGAGGCCCTCGCCTATCTCGTCGACCCGTTCGACCTGGTGGGGCAGGTGCCGGGGGTGGAACTGGCGCAGGCCTCCTGGTCCACCGAGCCCATCGACTACGACCCCGATTCGCCCGAGTGGGACCTGGACGAGGATGATGTGGACGAGGACGACGAGGAGGGCGGCGCCGCCTGAGCGGCTCTGGGACATCGTGACCCCGGGCGGCGACGGCCGCCCGGGGTCTTGTCGTCTCACGAGACGCACGGGCCGATATCCGCACCCTCCGCCCCGGCGGACGTGGCGTGCCCCACACATCCCGGGAATGTGGAACGGGAGAGCGCGGCCTTAGCGTTGAAGTTCGTTAACGGGGGCTCTTGGGGTTTTCGGGGATACGGCAACGATGGAGAAGCGTGTGATGACGAACAGTAAGCGGCGCAGGGGCCTCACGGTCGCGTCCGCACTGCTCGGCGGGGTTCTGGTGCTCTCGGCCTGTTCCGGCGGCGGCGACGGCAAGGCCTCCGGCAGCGGGAAGGACGACACCTCGCAGGCCAAGGCCGATGAGGCGGCGGCCAAGAAGGCCTCCGAGGCCGACATCAAGATCACGCCCAAGGACGGCTCGGACAACGCCTCCATCAACAACTCCGCGGCCGTCACCGTCAGCAAGGGCACGCTCACGGGCGTGACCATGACGACGGAGAGCGGGACCGCCGTCGCCGGCACGCTCTCCGCCGACAAGACCAGCTGGAAGCCGACCGCCCAGCTGGAGCGGTCGACCACCTACAAGGTCGCTGCGGCGGCCAAGGACTCCGACGGTCGCGTCGCGCACGAGAACGCCTCGTTCACCACGGTCTCTCCGGCCAACAGCTTCATAGGCACCTTCACACCGGACAATGGCACCACCGTCGGCGTGGGCATGCCGGTGTCGATCAACTTCGACAAGGCGATCGCCAACAAGGCCGCGGTCCAGAAGGGCATCACGGTCTCCTCCAGCAGCGGCCAGGAGGTCGTCGGGCACTGGTTCGGCGCCAACCGTATCGACTTCCGCCCCGAGGACTACTGGAAGGAGAACTCCACCGTCACGCTGAAGCTCGCGCTCGACGGCGTCGAGGGCGCCTCCGGTGTCTACGGCGTGCAGCAGAAGACGGTCACCTTCCACATCGGCCGCAACCAGATCTCCTACGTCGACGCGAAGACCAAGCAGATGAAGGTCACGCAGGACGGCAAGACGATCAAGACCATCCCGATCTCGGCCGGTTCGCCGGAGCACACGACGTACAACGGCGTCATGGTGATGTCCGAGAAGTACAAGCAGACGCGCATGAACGGCACGACCGTCGGCTTCACGGACAACGACGGCAAGGCCGAGTACGACATCAAGGACGTGCCGCACGCCATCCGGCTCACCAACTCCGGCACCTTCCTGCACGGCAACTACTGGGGCGCGAAGTCCATCTTCGGCTCGGTGAACACCAGCCACGGCTGCGTGGGCCTGTCGGACACCAAGGGCGCCAACGACACCAGCACGCCCGCCTACTGGATGTACACCCACTCGATCGTCGGTGACGTCGTGGTCGTCTCCCACACCGGCGACAAGATCGTCCAGGCGGACAACGGCCTCAACGGCTGGAACCTCAGCTGGGCGGACTGGAAGGCCGGTTCGGCCGTCTGACCGACAGACGGTTCACAGCTTTCCGATGCCGCCCCCAGGGGCGGCATCGGTGTTTCTGGGCATCGCCACAGCCTTCTCATGCATCTCTTATTTCGGCCTTATCCAGTAATCACGCGCCGTACCTACCTTGCGGCCATGTTCTTCACCTACCTGAGGCGCGAACTGCGCCGCCGCAGAAAGGCGGCCCTCGTCGTCGCCTCCGGTCTCGCGCTGGGTATCGCGCTGGTCATCGTGGTCAACTCCGTGTCCAACGGCATGGGGAAGGCACAGGACAAGGTCCTCCAGTCGCTCTACGGCCTGGGTACGGACATGACGGTCACCAAGGCGGCCACGCCGACCGCCGGCAGCTCGCAGCGCCCACGCTTCCAGTTCGACGCGCAGAACAACGGCGACTCCTCGACGCAGAGCAGCGACCGGGTCATGGTGCAGGGCTTCACCACCCTCGCCTCCTCGACCGTCTCCAAGGTCGACGGCCAGAAGGGCGTCTCCTCCGCGGTGGGCGGGCTGAGCCTCAACGTGGTGAAGGTCAGCGGCCAGTTCACCCGCGGGCAGTTCCAGCAGAACCAGAACTCCGGCAACAACCAGGGCGGTCCGGGGCAGGGCAACGGCGGCGGCACCGGCCAGCCGCAGGGTGAAGTACGGGGCGGTGGCGCCGACTTCAGCCTCAACCAGTACTCGGTCTACGGCACCGACGTCACCAAGACCGGCCTGGGCCCGCTGACCTCCTCGAAGATCACCAGTGGCCGTACCTTCAGGACGACGGAGACGAACGCCAAGGTCGTCGTCGCCGACTCCTCGTACGCCAAGGAGAAGAAGTACAAGGTCGGTTCGACGGTCACCATCAAGAGCGTCAAGTTCAAGGTGATCGGCATCGCGACCGCGGACAGCGGTGACTCGGCGGCCAACCTGTACATCCCGCTGAAGCAGGCGCAGACGCTGGCCGGTGAGAAGAACAAGGTCACCACGATCTACGTCAAGGCGACCGACTCCCAGCAGATCGACTCCGTCAAGTCGACGATCCAGAAGAACGTCTCCGGTACGACGGTCACCACCTCCACCGACCTCGCGAAGACGGTCTCGGGCTCCCTCTCCACGGCGTCCTCCCTCGCCACGAACGTCGGCAAGTGGCTGTCGATCGCGGTGCTGGTGGCGGCGTTCCTGGTCGCCGGCCTGCTGACCTCGTCCGCGGTCTCCCGCCGCGTCCGCGAGTTCGGCACGCTGAAGGCACTGGGCTGGAAGTCGGGCCGGGTGACCCGCCAGGTGGTCGGCGAGGCCATGGTGAACGGCCTGCTGGGCGGTGCGCTGGGTATCGCGCTCGGCCTGGCGGGCGCGTACGTGGTGACCTCCGTCAGCCCCACACTGCAGGCCCAGTTGGGCGGAGGCGGCGGTAACACCCCGGGTGGCGGCCCCGGCGGTGGCTTCGGCGGCGGCCCTGGCCGACAGGCGGCGAAGTCGCTGGAGGTCGCCCTGACCGCACCGGTGAGCGTGACGACGATCGTGCTGGCGGTGGCTCTGGCTGTGGCCGGTGGTCTGATCGCGGGTGCGTTCGGTGGCTGGCGTGCGTCACGACTGCGTCCGGCGGATGCTCTGCGCCGAGTCGAGTAACTGACGTCGGCCGGGGCTCGGGGTGGGTGTCGCTCGCCCCGGCTGGGTGCCGCTCTCCTCGGGCCGGGCGAGCAGCCCCCACTCACCTGCAGCCAACCACCACGCGCACCACCCCGAACTCTCCAGGAGCCACCATGTACGAACTGAGAAACGTCACCAAGCGCTACACCCGAGGCAAGGACACCGTCCATGCCCTCGACGGCGTGGACCTGTCCATCGCCGACGGAGACCGGCTCGTCATCCAGGGCCCCACCGGCGGCGGCAAATCCACCCTCCTCCAGATGCTCGGCGGGCTCGACCGACCCACCGACGGTGAAGTCGTCCTGGACGGCACCGACTTGGCCAAGCTCTCCGAAGCCAAGCTCACCAGGGTCCGCAGTGAGAACATCGGGTTCGTCTTCCAGAGCTTCAACCTCATTCCCACCCTCACGGCCCAGGAGAACGTGGAAACCGCTCTCGTACCGCTGGGTGTGAAGACGAAGGATCGCCGCGAACGAGCCGCCGAGGCACTGACGTCGGTCGGTCTGGGGGAGCGGCTGGGACACCTGCCCGGCGAGATGTCCGGCGGCCAGCAGCAGCGCGTCGCCATTGCCAGGGCCCTCGTCAAGCAGCCCAAGGTGCTCCTCGCCGACGAACCCACCGGCAACCTCGACGAGTCCATGCGCGACGAGATCATGGACGTACTGGAGCGTATGTGGAAGGAGTTGGGGCTGACCTTCATCATGGTCACCCACGACTCGGCCATCGCGAAGAAGGCCCCGCGGCTGGCCACCATCCGCAAGGGCAAGCTCACTGTCAAGGAAAACGCGGGCGCGTAATTCGACGGAACGGTAACGGCTTTCGGGCAGGACCGTAACAGTCCCGCAGGTCGATCTCTCACCTCCCTCTCATCTATTGAGGTGCCTGATCACCCCCCGGCATACTGCGTATTCCGGGGGGTGTACGCGCTTGCGTGCGAGACCACCCCCGGCCGGGTGACAGGGGATTTCGCCCGGTACCTCATCTCCAGGGGGAGACTTGCGCAGACAAGTGAAAAGAGCATGCGCGGCAACGGTGGCCACGGCGGCCGCGGTTGCACTGGCCGCGGGAATGACCAGCCCGGCGTCGGCCAAGGCGGAGCAGTCGGCGGCTGCCTCGCAGTCTCGGCTCACGTCCCAGCACCGCATCACCCTGATCACCGGCGACCGGGTCACGGTCGACGCCAAGGGCCGTGTCGTCGGCGTGCAGCGGGCGAAGGGGCGGGGGCACATACCCGTCCAGATACAGAAGGCCGACGGTCACACGCTCGTCGTGCCGGCCGACGCGGCCCGGCTGGTGGCCACCGGCAAGCTCGACCGGCGGCTGTTCGACATCACCGAGCTCAACAAGAAGGCCACCCGCAAGTCCCAGGCCAAGGGCCTGAAGGTCATCGTCGGTTACACGGGGGCGGCCACCGCCACCAAGGCCGACGTCCGTGACGCGGGCACCCTGCGCCGGACCCTGAAGACCCTGAACGCGGACGCCGTCCAGACCACGTTCAAGCAGACGCCCGAGCTGTGGGACGCCGTGACCAACGGCGACAGGACCGCCTCCGGCATCGCGCACGTCTGGCTCGACGGCACCCGTAAGGCCAGCCTCGACAAGTCCGTGCCGCAGATCGGCGCGCCGAAGGCGTGGGCGGCCGGGTACGACGGCAAGGGCGTCAAGATCGCCGTCCTGGACACGGGCGTCGACGCCACCCACCCGGACCTGAAGACGCAGGTCATCGAGTCCAAGAACTTCTCCGACGCCGCCGACGCCACCGACCACTTCGGTCACGGCACGCATGTCGCGTCCATCGCGGCCGGCACCGGCGTCAAGTCGAACGGCAAGTACAAGGGCGTCGCCCCCGGCGCCAAGATCCTCAACGGCAAGGTCCTCGACGACACCGGCTCCGGTGACGACTCCGGCATCCTCGCCGGCATGGAGTGGGCGGCCCAGCAGGGCGCCGACGTCGTCAACCTCAGCCTCGGCGGCCAGGACACGCCCGGTATCGACCCGCTCGAGGCCGAGGTCAACAAGCTGTCCGAGGAGAAGGGGATTCTCTTCGCGATCGCCGCGGGCAACTCCGGCCCCGAGTCGATCGGTTCGCCCGGCAGCGCGGCCGACGCCATCACCGTCGGCGCGGTCGACAAGAGCGACAAGCTGGCCGACTTCTCCTCGACCGGCCCCGCTCTCGACGGCAGCATCAAGCCGGACGTCACCGCCCCCGGCGTGGACATCACGGCCGCCGCGGCCAAGGGCAGCGTCATCGACCAGGAGGTCGGCGAGAACCCGCCCGGGTACCTGACCATCTCCGGTACGTCGATGGCGACCCCGCATGTCGCGGGCGCGGCGGCGATCCTGAAGCAGGAGCACCCGGACTGGACGTTCAGTGAGCTCAAGGGCGCGCTGACCGGTTCCGCGAAGGGCGGCAAGTACACGCCGTTCCAGCAGGGTTCGGGCCGTATCGCGGTGGACAAGGCGATCAAGCAGACCGTCATCGCCGACCCGGTGTCGGTGAGCTTCGGTGTGCAGCAGTGGCCGCACACCGACGACAAGCCGGTCACCAAGCAGCTGACGTACCGCAACCTCGGCAAGACGGACGTCACTCTGAAACTGACCTCGACGGCCACCAACCCGAAGGGGCAGGCGGCTCCCGCCGGCTTCTTCAAGCTGGCCGCCACGTCCGTCAAGGTGCCGGCCGGCGGCAAGGCCTCCGTCGACTTCACGGTCAACACCAAGCTGGGCGGCACGCTCGACGGCGCGTACTCCTCGTACGTGACCGCGACGGGCGGCGGCCAGACGGTCCGTACCGCCGCCGCCGTGCAGCGCGAGGTGGAGTCGTACAACGTCACCTTCAAGCACATCGGCAGGGACGGTCAGCCGACCGCCGACTACAACGACATCCTGCTCGGCTACTCGAGCCTGGCCAACGGCCGCGGCTACGCGGTGACGGTCGACGACTCCGGTACGACGACGATGCGTCTGCCCAAGGGCAAGTACCTCTTCGACGCCTGGATCGCCAAGGACATGGTGAACTTCGAGGGCGGCCTGGACTGGCTGGTCCAGCCGAGCCTGAACGTCACCAAGGACACCTCGGTGACGGTCGACGCCCGTAAGACCCAGGCCGCCGACATCACCGTGCCGGACGCGCAGGCCAAGCAGCAGTCCGCCATGATCGACTACGGCTATGACGCGGCCGGCATCGGTTTCGGCTTCGGCGCGCAAAGCTGGGACGACATCCGGATCGCACCGCTCGGCGGTGACGTCTCCGGGCTGCAGCAGACCTGGAGCGGCCAGTTCACCCAGGGCGACGACACCGAGTACGACGTCGCCACGACCGCCGCGGTGAAGAGGTTCCAGGGCGACAAGGTCCGTCACTTCAAGGCGGGCGATCTCGCCACGGTGAAGGCCAACCTCGGCGCGGGCGAGCCCGGCAAGACCGGTGCGATCACCCCGCTGGGCGAGTTCCCCGAGGACTTCGTCTTCGGCAACCCCGTCGAGCAGAGGCTGCCCGGCACGCGCACCCTGTACCTCTCGGCCGTCGACAAGGTCCAGTGGACCTTCGACTTCGACCAGTACAAGGGCAAGGACGCGGACGGCTTCCCGATCTCCGAGGCGTACTACACGCTCGGCGACCCGCAGCTGTTCAAGGCGGGCCAGACGTACACGAAGACCTTCAACACCGCGGTCTTCGGCCCGCATCTGAGCGCGTACTACGGCATCTTCCGCGACGGCAACAGCATCTACGGCTATGTGCCGCTGTTCACCGACGGGGCGGGCCACGCCGGTTCCTCGGACTTCACCGCGGTCACCACGACCCTGTACCGCAACGGCACCAAGGTCGGCTCGAACGACGACCCGCTCTTCGGTGACAAGGACTTCAAGGTCCCGTCCGGCGAGGCGTCGTACAAGCTGACGACCTCGGTCAAGCGCAGCGTCAAGGTGGCGCAGGCGTCCACCCGCATCGACGCGAGCTGGACGTTCAAGTCCAAGAAGCCGGCCGCCGACACCGTGGCCACGCTGCCCGTCTCCACCGTCCGCTTCCACGCGGCGACGGGCCTGGACAACAAGGTCGAGGCCGGCAAGACGGTCAAGATCCCGGTGACGGTCGAGGGCGCCGCCAAGGGCAGCAACCTCAAGTCCCTGACGGTGTACGTGTCGTACGACTACGGCCAGACCTGGAAGAAGGTCTCCGTGGTGAACGGCAAGATCACCGTCAAGAACCCGGCCAAGGGCCAGGCGATCTCCTTCCACGCGAAGATCACCGACAAGAAGAACAACAAGTCGACGATCTCGATCTACAACGCGTACTACGCCAAGTAGACGCTTCTATCAGGTCCGGTGAACGGTCCGCCGGAAGCCAGGTACCCCAAGTACCGCTTCCGGCGGGCCTGTTCGGAAGGCCGGGCCGACTCCTAGGGGGAGTTTTGCGCAGACAGATGAAACGAGCATGCGCGGGTACCGTCGCCGCGGCGGCGGCGGTGGCTCTCGCGGCGGGTATGACCAGCCCGGCGCAGGCGAAGCCCGAGCAGACGAGCGCGTCGGTCTCGGCGAAGGCGGCGAAGTCCTCGCTCGCCGTCAAGCACCGCATCACGCTCATCACGGGTGACCGCGTCTCCGTGGACGCCAAGGGCCGTGTCATAGGCCTGGAGCCGGCCAAGGGCCGCGAGCACATACCCGTGCAGATCCGCAGGGCCGACGGCCACACCTTGGTCGTACCGGCCGACGTCTCCCGCATGATCGCGACCGGCAAGGTCGACCAGCGGCTGTTCGACGTCACCGAACTCAACAAGGCGGCGACCCGCAAGTCCCAGGCCAAGGGCCTGAAGGTCATCGTCGGCTACCAGGGCGCCGCCTCGGCCACCAAGGCCGACGTCCGCGACGCCGGCAAGGTACGCGAGAGCCTGAAGCTGCTGAACGCGGACGCCGTGCAGACGCCGAAGCAGGACGCGCCCGAGCTGTGGAACGCGGTGACCAACGGCGACAGGACCGCCTCCGGCATCGCGCACGTCTGGCTCGACGGGGTCCGCAAGGCCAGCCTCGACAAGTCCGTGCCGCAGATCGGCGCGCCGACCGCGTGGGCCGCCGGCTACACCGGCAAGGGCGTCAAGATCGCCGTCCTGGACACCGGCATCGACGCCGAGCACCCGGACCTCCAGGGCCAGGTGATCGAGTCCAAGAACTTCTCCACCGCCGCCGACGCCGACGACCACTTCGGTCACGGCACGCATGTCGCGTCCATCGCGGCCGGCACGGGCAAGAAGTCGAACGGCAAGTACAAGGGCGTCGCCCCGGACGCCAAGCTGCTCAACGGCAAGGTCCTCGACGACACCGGCTCCGGTGACGACTCCGGCATCCTCGCCGGCATGGAGTGGGCGGCCCAGCAGGGCGCCGACGTCGT
>NZ_JBSFHA010000119.1:0-28627 GCF_053596855.1 Streptomyces sp. NPDC001617 | reverse complement strand
AGCTCTCGCGCGCGGGCATGCGCTCGTACCTGCGCTACTGGATGGAGTCGTTCCGGCTCCCCGCCTGGAGCGCCGAGCGTGCTCGGCAACGTGTGGAAGCCGGTCGGCCGGGTCAACTGGAAGCCGGGCATCTGGCTGTGCAGCGGTCTGGTCGTGGCCGCGTGGGGCTACTTCCTCTACTCCGGCGCCACCGACCCGCTCGGCGGAATCAACCAGCTCTTCCCCCTCTTCGGCATCGCGAACCAGCTGCTCGCGGCGGTCGCCCTGGCGGTGTGCACCACGGTCCTGGTCAAGTCAGGCCGGCTGCGCTGGGCCTGGGTCACCGGGGTCCCGCTCGCCTGGGTGGTGGCGGTCACCTTCACCGCGGGCTGGCAGAAGATCTTCTCCGACGACCCCAAGGTCGGCTTCTTCGCCCAGCGCGCCAAGTACGCCGACGCGATCGACGCGGGGCAGGTGCTCCCGCCCGCCAAGACCCTCGACGACATGCACACCGTGGTCACCAACTCCACCGTCGACGGCGTACTGATCGCCCTGTTCCTGCTGCTGGTGGCGGTGGTGCTGGTGAACGCGGCGGTGGTGTGCCTGCGGGCGGTGCGCGCGCCGGGGGTGCTCCCGACGACCGAGGCGCCGTACGTCGAGTCCCGTATCGACGTGCCCGAGCAGGCCGGCGAGGCGCTGGCGGGGGCCCGGTCGTGAACGCCCGGCAGTGGCTGCGGGCCGTGGGCCGGTACCTGCGGGAGCTGACCGGGGAGGCCGAGTACGACCGCTACTGCGAGCGTCACCGGCGCCATCACCCGCTCGCCCCGGCCCCGACCCGCCGCGAGTACCAGGTGCTGCGCGCGCTGCACCGGGAGGCGCATCCGCAGGGCCGGTGCTGCTGACCGCGGGGGCGGGCGCACGGACCGGTGCGCCCGCCCCCGCGGACGAGACACGGAACAAGGAACAGGACCGATGCTCAGACGCCGCCCCTCCCTGCTGATCCGCCCCGCGCTGGACGACAAGACCCTGCACGCCACGCTCAGCGAACTCCGCCCCGCGCAGCAGCTCCACGGTCTCGGCGCCGGGCGTACGCGTCCGGTCTGGGCGCCCGTCGCCGCGTTGCTGGGGGACACCGGGCGGGACTGGGACCGACGGGTGCACCGGGTCTCCGTGCTGGCCCGGAACCTGCCGCCGTCGGTCTGCGAGCGCTGGTCCGCCGACCGGCCCGGCGACGGGGACGCCCTGGTGCTGCGGTCCTGGGAGCGGGCGGTGCGGGCTCCGGCCGAGGGGCGGGCCGCCGTACGCGAGGCCGAGCGGGCGTGTCTGCGGGCGGCCGAGTGCTGCCCCGAGGACCCGGCTCCGTGGCTGGCGCTGCTGGAGCTGATGCACGCCTGCGCCGTCCCGGTCCGTGACGCGGTCCCGGTGTGGAGCGAGGCCGTCACCCGTGCTCCCTGGCACCGCACCGCCTACCACCAGCTGCTGCGGTACCTGTCCCCACGCGGCCACGGCTCGGTCGTGGACATGCTGGACTTCGCCCGCCAGGCCGCGGCCCGAGCCCCGTTCGGATCACCGCTGGCGCTGCTCCCCGTCGCGGCCCGGGTCGAACTCGTCGCCCACCGGCAGCGGCAGATGCCCGTCGGGGCCGAGAGCCACTGGCACGAACCCCGGGCGGCCGACGAGGCCGCCGCGGCCCTGACCGGCTGGTTCGGCACGTCCGCCGCGCCGCACGCGGAGGCCGTCGCCGACCTCAACGTCCTCGCCTTCGCCCTGACCCGGATCCGACGCCCGGCCGAGGCCGCGGCCGTGTTCCGGCGCATCGGCCGCCATATGACACCCCACCCGTGGGATCTGCTGCCCGAGCCCGAGCGCACGTTTCTCTACTGGCGCGACCGGCTCGGAGGGTGAGGAGCGCGTCGCGGGCGCGGGGCGCTGGAGGCGTGGCGGGTGCTGGAATGAGGGGGTGCCGGGGCGCGGGCTGCCGCGCGTGCGGGTCACACCGCGGCCGGCTCCGCCTCGGCCTCGGCCTCCTTCGCCGCCGCCTCCGCCCGGTCCCGCCGCTCGCGCCGCACCAGGACCCACCAGCCGTAGGGCACGCCCGCCGCGAACAGCCACCACTGGATCATGTACGCGTAGTTCAGCGGCGCGTCTTCCTTGCCCGGGTCGGAGATCTGCTCCGGGGCGTTGCCCTTCGGCTCGGGCGCCGTCTGCTGGAGGTAGCCGCCGAGCACCTCTGCGTGCAGACGCCGGGCCTGCTCCTCGCTGTTGATCAGCATGATCTGCCGGCCCGGCAGGCCCTTGAGGTCCTTGATGCCGCTGGCCGCGGTCGTCTCGTCGGGCATCAGCCGGCCCTGGATGGTGACCTGACCGCTCGGCGGCGCGGGCACCTTCGGGAACGTGGTCTGGCTCGGACCGTCGGACGGAATCCAGCCCCGGTTGACCAGCACCACCTTGCCGTCCGTCAGCACGAACGGGGTCAGGACGTGGTAGCCGACCTCGTCGTCGGAGTTGGTACGGCGGCGGACGACGACCTCGTCCTTGGTGTCGAAGTGCCCCGTCGCCGTCGCCGTGCGGTACCGGTCGTGCGTGGTGACGGTGTGCCCGGGCGAGGTCAGCCGCTCCACGGGCACCGCCTTGGCGCCCAGCGCGTCCGAGACCAGCTGGTTGCGGGCGCTGCGCTCCTCGTAGCGGTGCATCTGCCAGATGCCCAGCCTGATCATCGTGGGGATGAGGAGCAGGGCGACCAGCGTGAGGATCACCCACTGCCGGGTCAACAGGAAGCGGTACACCCCACGACCGTACAACTCGGACCGCGGGGTGCTGTCGTCAGGGGTGCGCTCAGACCCGGTCGACGATGCCGGCCTTCCCCTCCTCGCGGGCGCAGTGCCCACCGCAGAACCACTGGCCCTCGACCTCGACGCCCTGGCCGATGATCGGCACCCGGCAGTGCTCACAGATCGGGGCCATGCGATGAATCGCACAGGAGAAGCAGTCGAAGACATGGACCGCGCCCTGCGCGTGCACCTCGAAGCTCATTCCGTAGTCATTTCCGCATACTTCGCATTTCGCCATGCGCCACAGGGTGAGCCGTCGGCGCCGCGCGGGCGAGCGGACGGTGGGCGAGTCGCACCGCAATCACCCGTCCGTACGGGTCACCCGCCGTCGCCGGTACGGCTCACTCGTCCGCCGGTTCGACATCCCTGAGTAGCTGTCCGAACGCCGCCTCGTCCACCACCGGCGTCCCGTACTGCCGGGCCTTGACCACCTTCGACGTGCCCGAGTCCGGGTCGTTGGTGACGAGCAGGCTGGTCACCCGGGACAGGCTCGTCGCGACATGCAGCCCCGCCTCGACCGCCCGGTCCTCCAGCAGCTCCCGCTCGACCGACGTGTCCCCGGAGAAGGCGACCCGCATGCCCTGCTTGAGTGGTTTGCCGTCTTCGTAACGCCCCGGGTTGGGATAGGGGCATACAGGCCTTTTACGGGACGGGCGCCAACTGGTCTGCCGGTAGCCGCCGTAGCCGCCGACGTAGCCGGCGGACTGGCGGGGTACAGGACTGTCGTTCCACTCCGTCAGCGGCCGGCACTCCAGCAGCGGCAGCCGCACGCCGCCCGCCGCCGCGGCCCGGAGGCTGGGCCGGAACGCCTCGGCCAGCACGCGCGCGTCGTCCAGCGCGTGGTGCGCGCGCTGCTGTACGACGCCGAAGTGGGCGGCCAGCGACTCCAGCTTGTGGTTGGGCAGCGGCAGGCCCAGCTCCTTGGAGAGCGCGATGGTGCACAGCCGCTGACGGACCGGCGCCTCGCGCTGTGCGCGCGCGTACTCCCGCGCGATCATCTGCCAGTCGAAGACCGCGTTGTGCGCCACGAGCACCCGGCCCTCCAGCCGGGTCGCGAACTCCTCGGCGATCTCCGTGAAGAGGGGCGCGCCCTCCAGCATGTCGCTCGTCAGACCGTGGATCCACACCGGGCCGGGGTCCCGCTCCGGGTTGACCATCGTGTACCAGTGGTCCTCGACCTCGCCGCGCGCGTCCAGCCGGTAGACGGCCGCGGAGATTATCCGGTCGTCCCGGGCCAGGCCCGTGGTCTCCACGTCAACGACCGCGTATCCGTGGGGATACGCGGTCGGCCACTCGGTGCGGGAGGACGCTGCGGTCGGAAGGTCTTCGAGCATGGTCCCTGAGGATACGGGCCGCCACCGACAGTCCCGTCCAACAGGGGCCGCGCGTACGGAATGTCCGGACCGTGGAATGTCCGGCCCGCGGCTATGGACCTTTCACGCACCTGGTGCAAGCGTGCACCCCGCCCGACGGTTGACGGTCTGTGAAGGGCGGTACGACGGATGGCACGCATACGGTACGGCGCTCGCACCGAGGCGGAGATCGCCGCCGCCCGCACGGCGAGCGCACGGCTCCCCGACATCTGGTCCACCGGCGTGGTGGCGGTCTGGGAGACCGACCCGGACGCGCTCGCCGCGGTCCTGCCACCACCGCTGAAACCGGCCGACCGGCCCCTGGCCCGGGTCAACATCAGCAAGGTCGACCTGCCCGGATACCCGCTGGGCGCGGGCTCGTTCGCGGTCGCCGCCCGGCACGACGACATCGACGGCTGGTACCCGCTCGTCATGCCGATGACCCATGAGCGGGCCCTCACGGGAGGCCGCGAGGTCTTCGGCGAGCCGAAGAAGCTGGGCGAGGTGACGGTGGAGCGGGAGGGGCTCCTGGTCCGCGCGTCGATGGTCCGGCACGGCATCGCCTTCGTGGAGGTACACGGCGCGGTGCGCGGGGAGCTGCCGCTGCCGGCGCCGAGCCGGAAGACGGACTTCTACTTCAAGTTCCTTCCCGCGGCGGACGGTTCGGGCTTCGACGCCGATCCACTGCTGGTGCACTGCGTGCGCAACGAGAAGGTGCGCCGGCTGGAGCGGGTCACCGGGGACGTCGTCCTGCGCGAGTCGATGTACGACCCGGTGGCCGACCTCCCGGTGCTGCGGCTCGTCGACATCACCATCGGCGAGAAGACCAGCGACCAGCGCGGCAAGGTGGTCGAACGGGTCGCGGCGGAGGCCCTGTTGCCGTACATCCACCAGCGCTACGACGACCCGCAGCAGGTCCATGACGGCCCTCCCGAGGGGAGCGCCTGATGGAGTTGCAGGCCGGACAGGTCGCCGTCGTCACGGGCGCGGCGAGCGGGATCGGGCTGGCGATGGCCCGGCGGTTCGCGGCCGAGGGGCTGAAGGTGGTGCTCGCGGACGTCGAGGAGGGCGCGCTGGACAAGGCCGCCGCCGACCTGCGCGCCGAGGGCGCCGATGTGCACGCGCGCGTGGTCGACGTCGGGGAGCGCCAACAGGTCATGGACCTCGCCGAGTCGACGTACGAGGCGTACGGGGCCGTCCATGTGCTGTGCAACAACGCCGGGGTCGGCTCGGGTGCCGAGGGCCGCATGTGGGAGCACGAACCGAACGACTGGAAGTGGGCGTTCGCCGTCAATGTGTGGGGCGTCTTCCATGGCGTCCAGGCGTTCGTGCCACGGATGATCAAGTCGGGTCAACCCGGTCATGTGGTCAATACGTCCTCCGGTGACGGCGGTATCGCCCCGCTGCCCACGGCCTCCGTGTACGCCGTCACCAAGGCGGCCGTCGTCACGATGACCGAGTCCCTGTACGCCCACCTCAGGGCCGAGCACGCGCGCGTGGGCGCGTCGGTCCTGTTCCCCGGCCCGCACATGCTGCGCACCGGCCTGTGGGAGTCGCACCGCAACCGGCCCGACCGGTACGCGAAGGAACGGCCGCGGAAGACGCCGTACCGCAGCCTCGACCAGTGGGAGACCGCGATGCGCGAGGCGGGCGAGGAGGTCCGCTTCACGCCCGTCGAGGAGGTCGCGGAGCTCGTCGTGGAGGGCATCCGCGCGGACCGCTTCTGGATGATGCCGCCGAGCGAGCACAGCGACGCGCAGATCCGGGCGCGGGCCAGGTCGATGCTGGACCGCACGAACCCGTCGTACCTCGAAAGCTTCATTCTCGACTGAGGGGGCCGTGATGACTGGACCAAGGGGGTAGTGGTGACCGACCAGGACCCGTATCTGATCATCTCCTCCGACTGCCACGCCGGGCTGCCCACCGAGGAGTACCGGCCCTACCTGGACACCCGTTTCCACCGGGCCTTCGACGACTTCCTCGCCGGACGCGAGCGCCGCCGCGAGGAGATGACCCGGCTCGGCATCCGCAACGAGGCCTACGCGACCAAGTGGTTCCACGACAACGAGGAGGGCCTGCGCGGGGGTTGGGAGACCGCACAGCGGCTCAAGGAGCTCGACGGCGACGGGGTCGCCGCCGAGGTCGTGTTCCCGGACGCGGACGCCGTGGACAGCCGGACCGCCGCGCCCTTCGGGGTCGGCCTCGGCCTGTCCGGCGACCACGACCCGGAGCTGGGCATGGCAGGCTCGCAGGCGCACAACCGCTGGCTGGCGGAGTTCGTGTCGGAGAACCCCGAACGGCACTGCGGGGTGGCCCTGTTGCCGATCGGCGCCGAGGTGCCGAAGGTGGTCGCCGAGATCCACCGGGCCAAGGAGTCCGGCCTCGGCGCACTGCTGATCCCCTCCCTGTGGGGCGACAAGGAGCCGTACCACGACCGCCGTTACGACCCCGTGTGGGCGGCGGCGGCCGAGTGCGGGATGCCCGTGACGACGCACTCCGGATCGGCACCGCGGCACGAGTACGGCGACCATCTGGGCATCTTCGTCAGCGAGGTCACCTGGTGGCCGGCCCGCCCCCTCTGGTTCCTGCTCTGGTCCGGCGTCTTCGAACGCCACCCCGGCCTCAAGTTCGGTGTCGCGGAGTCGGGTTGCTGGTGGCTGCCGAACCTCCTCTGGTTCATGGACCGCCTCTACCTGGGCGCGCACGGCGGCAAGAAGCTCTCCCCGTTCGAGGAGCTGAAACGCCCCCCGAGCGAGTACCTCGACCGCCAGGTCTTCATCTGCGCCACCAACACCAAGCGCCGTGAACTCGCCCAGCGTTACGAGATCGGCGTCGACAACATCCTCTGGGGCAGCGACTTCCCGCACCCCGAGGGCACCTGGCCCGACACGCGCGCGTGGCTGCGCCGTACGTTCCACGACATCCCCGTCGCCGAGACCCGCCGGATGCTGGGCCTGGCGGCCGCGGAGGTCTTCGGCTTCGACGTAGAGAAGCTGACACCGCTGGCCCGACGCATCGGGCCCACCCCGGCCGACCTCGGCCAGTCGGCCGACCAGGAGGCCGTGGAGGCGTCCTGGGCGCGCTCGCGCGAGGTGGGCCGGCACTGGCTGACCGACCACGACTTCCCGACCCTGGGGGTGACGCAGTGAGCGACCGGTACACGGTCATCTCGGCCGACTGCCACGCGGGAGCCGACCTCCTCGACTACAGGCCGTACCTGGCCAAGCGCCACCACGACGAGTTCGACCTCTGGGCGGCCACGTACGTCAACCCCTACGAGGACCTGCTCGCCGACACGGCCGACCAGAACTGGAACTCCGAGCGCCGGCTCGCGGACCTGGAGCAGGACGGCATCGTCGCCGAGGTCCTCTTCCCGAACACCATCCCGCCGTTCCACCCGTCCGGCTCCCTGATGGCCCCCGCCCCGACCGCCGAGGAGTTCGAACGCCGCTGGGCCGGCCTGCGCGCCCACAACCGTTGGCTCGCCGACTTCTGCGCCGCCGCACCGGGCCGACGGGCGGGCGTCTTCCAGATCCTGCTGAACGACGTCGAGGAGGCGGTCAAGGAGATCCGCTGGGCATCCGCGGCGGGCCTCAGGGGCGGCCTGCTGCTGCCCGGCACCCCACCGGGTTCGGGCCTGCCGGAGCTCTACTCGCAGACGTACGACCCCATTTGGGCGGTCTGCGAGGAACTGGACGTACCCGTGAACCACCACGCGGGCTCCGCGTCCCCGCCCCTCGGCGACGAACCCGCGGCCCGCGCGGTCTTCATGGTCGAGACGACCTGGTTCTCCCACCGCGCCCTCTGGCACCTCGTCTTCGGCGGCGCCTTCCGCCGCCACCCCGGCCTGAAACTCGTCCTGACCGAGCAGGGCTCCGGCTGGATCCCCGGCGTCCTCGACATGCTGGACTACTACCACGGCCGCATGGTCGCCGCCGCGACCAAGGCGTCCACGGCGGAGTCCAAGTTCGGTGCGGGCCTCGCCGCCCGCATGGGCAAGCCGCCCTCCGAGGTCTGGCACGACAACTGCTATGTCGGCGCCAGCTTCATGCGCCCCCACGAGGTGCCCCTCCGCGACCGCATCGGCATCGACAAGATCATGTGGGGCAGCGACTACCCCCACGACGAGGGCACCTACCCGTACTCCCGAGAGGGCCTGCGCTTCGCCTACGCGGGCGTTCCGCACGACGAACTGGCGGCGATGCTGGGCGGCAACGCGGCCCGCGTCTACGGCTTCGACCTCGACCTGCTGGACCCCATCGCCGCGAAGGTGGGGCCGACGGTGGAGGAGATCGCCGAGCCGCTGGAACAGCCACCGGCGGACGCGACGAGCCCGGTGTTCGCGAGAGGGGCGCGGGTGCGGGTCTGGTGAGGTCGGGGAACGCCGACGGGGGAGCCTCGCCGAAGGGGCGTCGGCCATCGGAGAGCGTCGGTACGGGTGCGATCGCCGCCGGGGTGGCATCCTCCCGGTGTGACGGAACCAACGCACGGCGGCGAGGCCCACAGCGGCGCACTGGCTGAGCGGCTGAACTGGCTGCGGGCGGCCGTTCTGGGCGCCAACGACGGCATCGTGTCCACGGCGGGTCTCGTCGTCGGTGTGGCCGGCGCGACGGACGAGCGCTCCGCCCTGCTCACCGCGGGGCTGGCCGGGCTGCTGGCCGGGTCGATGTCGATGGCCGCGGGGGAGTACGTCTCCGTCTCCACCCAGCGCGACTCGGAGATGGCCGCCCTGGCCCTGGAGCGGCGGGAGTTGCGCGAGCAGCCGGAGGCCGAGCTGGAGGAGCTGACCGAGCTGCTGGAGGAGCGCGGTCTGTCGCGCGAGGTGGCCAGGGAGGCCGCGGAACAGCTGACGGCCCGGGACGCCCTCAGGGCGCACGCGCGCGTGGAGCTCGGCATCGACCCCGACGAGCTGACGAACCCCTGGCACGCGGCATGGGCGAGCTTCCTGGCGTTCACGGTCGGCGCGCTGCTGCCGCTGCTCGCCATCGTGCTGCCCCCCGCGGGCTGGCGCCTGGCCGTCACCGTCGTCTCCGTGCTGGCCGCCCTGGTGATCACAGGATGGACCAGCGCCCGCCTGGGCTCCGCGGAGCGGGGACGTGCCGTACTGCGGAACGTGGTCGGCGGGGCGTTGGCCATGGGGGTCACCTACGCCGCCGGGGCGCTGCTGGGGGCGGCCGGGGCCTGACCGACCGGCCGGTTGGTGGAGATCACCAAGAAGCAAGCGCATACCCCGGGCAATACTTGTGGGTAACAACGTCTAGCCGCAGCCCACCAGCGGTTCTACGGTGCCCCCATGCCGAACCTGCCCGATGTCGTGCTCTGGTCGATACCCGCCTTCGTGCTGCTCACCGTGGTCGAGGTGATCAGCATCCGCATCCATCCCGACGAAGACGCGGCGGGATACGAGACGAAGGACGCCGCGACCAGCGTCGGCATGGGGCTCGGCAGCCTCGCCTTCGACTTCCTCTGGAAGATCCCGATCGTCGCGATCTACACGGCGATCTACGAACTCACCCCGCTGCGCATCCCGGTCCTGTGGTGGACCGTCCCCCTGATGCTCCTCGCCCAGGACTTCTTCTACTACTGGTCGCACCGCGGCCACCACGTCATCCGCATCCTGTGGGCCTGCCACGTCGTCCACCACTCCAGCCGGAAGTTCAACCTCACCACCGCGCTGCGCCAGCCCTGGACGACCTGGACGGTCTGGCCGTTCTACGTCCCCCTCGTCGCCGTCGGCGTCCACCCGGCCGCCCTCGCGTTCTGCTCCTCCGCCAACCTCGTCTACCAGTTCTGGATCCACACCGAACGCATCGACAAGATGCCCCGATGGTTCGAGTTCGTCTTCAACACCCCGTCCCACCACCGCGTCCACCACGCCTCCCAGGGCGGCTACCTGGACCGCAACTTCGGCGGCATCCTCATCGTCTGGGACCGGCTGTTCGGCTCCTTCGTGCCGGAGATCGAGCGGCCCGTCTACGGGTTGACCAAGAACATCAACACGTTCAACCCGATCAAGGTGGCCACTCATGAGTACGTCGCGATCGTCAAGGACGTGAAGGCGGCGGAGAGTTGGGGCGAGCGCGCCGGACGGGTGTTCCGTGGGCCCGGCTGGCGGCCGGCCCGGCTCGCGCAGTCGACTTTGGTGAGCGAACCGGCCACCGCCGAGCCGACGCCGGCCGAGGGGACCGCTGTCGCGTGACGGCACCGAACGAGCGACGCGTACGCGTGCGTGCCCTCGCACCCCTCCTGCTCAAGGCCTTCATCGCCGCAACCCTCCTCGACCTCACCTCCCTCGCCGCCGGTTTCACCCCCGGCCACACCGTCGCCAAACCCCTCCTCATGCCGCTCCTCGCCGCCTACGCGTGCGCCCGTGGCGCGCCTCGGCTCCTGCTCGCCGCCCTCCTGTGCGGCTGGGGCGGCGACATCCTGCTCCTGTCCGACGCGGACCCGGCGTTCCTGGCCGGGATGGCCTCCTTCGCGGTCGGCCACGTCTGCTACATCGCGCTCTTCCTGCGCCACGGCACCCCACGCGCGCGTGCCCGTCTCCTCGCCCCCGCCTATGCCCTCGCCCTCGTCATCACGGTCGCCCTGCTGTGGCCGGACCTCCCGGCGGACCTGCGCATCCCCGTCGCCGGCTACAGCACCCTGCTCACCGCGACGGCGTACACCGCCGGCACCCGGCGCGGCCCGGTCGCCGGTCTCGGCGGTGCCCTCTTCATGCTCTCCGACACCCTCATCGCGACCGGCGTCGCCGACTGGCCACAGCCGCCCAGACCCGACCTGTGGATCATGCTCACCTACGCCGCCGGGCAGTTCCTGCTGGTCCGGGGCGCCCTCGACGAGCGGGCCGCGTCGGCGACGACGTACCGTGAAGTGCGCTCGACCACCCCCTGAGCGCACCCACGACACCGCACGAGAAGGATCCTCGCCATGCGCGCCACCACCATCCATGCCCCCTACGACATGCGTGTGGAGGATGTGCCCGAGCCCGTGGTGCAGCTGCCCACCGACGCCGTGGTGCGGGTGCCGCGCGCCTGTATCTGCGGCAGCGACCTGTGGGCGTACCGCGGCGCGGCGGAACGGCAGCCGGGGCTGGGGGTCCCCCAGGCCCTTAAGGCACTGGGGGAGGATCGGGCACGAGTTCCTGGGCGTCGTCGAGGAGACGGGCTCCGAGGTGGGCACGGTGCGCCCCGGTGACCTGGTCGTCGCGCCCTTCATGTGGTCCGACGGCGTCTGCGACTACTGCCGCGAGGGCCTCACCACCTCCTGCGAACACGGCGGCTTCTGGGGCTCCGTCGGCCATGACGGCGGCCAGGGCGAGGCCGTGCGCGTGCCCTTCGCCGACGGCACCCTCGTCCAACTCCCCAAGGAGGCCGCCTCCGACGACCACCTGCTGTCCGCCCTGCTGACCCTCTCCGACGTGCTCGGCACCGGCCACCACGCGGTGCTCGGCGCGGGCGCCCGCCCGGGCGCCACGGTCGCCGTCGTCGGCGACGGAGCCGTCGGCCTGTGTGCCGTGCTCGCCGCCAAGCGGCTCGGCGCGGAGCGGATCATCGCGCTCGGCCGCCACGAGGTCCGCACCGACATCGCCCGCCGCTTCGGCGCCACCGACGTCGTCGCCGAGCGCGGGGACGCGGCCGTCGAGGCCGTACGCGAACTCACCCGCGGCCAGGGCGCGCACGCCGTCGTCGAGGCCGTCGGCACCGAGCAGTCCATGCGTACGGCGGTCGCCGTCACCCGTGACGGCGGCGCGATCGGCTTCGTCGGCGTGCCGCACGGCAGCGGCACCGGCGTCGACCTGGGCGTCATGTGCGACCGGAACATCGCGCTGCGCGGCGGTGTCGCACCCGTCCGCGCGTACATCCCGGAGCTGCTGCCCGACGTGCTCGACGGCACCATCGACGCCTCGCCGGTCTTCGACATGACGGTCGACGTCGAGGGTGTCCCCGAGGGCTACAAGGCGATGGACGAGCGCACAGCACTCAAGGTGCTCGTCACCAACGGTTGATCGTCAAGTGTTGATCAACCCCTTGACGGGTCGGTCAACAGCTGATGGGTGTCACCACCACCGGATCGGCAGGGGCAAGGCCGTCAACAACCCCGACATCACGACCACCACCCCCAGGACGACGACCTCCGCACGCGCGGGGGAGCAGGCGGTCAACGGGTCGGCGGCGCGGCGCAGCCGGATCCGCGCCCACAGCGCGAGCGCGGCGACGACGGCCACGAGGACCACCTTGGCGAGCAGGGTGCGCCCGTAGGCCGTCGTCGTCAGCTGGTCCAGGATCGTGCCCGGCGGCATCCGGCGCAGTGAACTCCACACGCCGGTCGCGGTGATGACGGCGAGCAGCACGGCAGCCACGCGCGCGTAGAGCCCGAGCAGGGCCGCGCCCGCGTCGGAGGGACCCCACCGGCGCAGCATCCGCAGGGCGTGCAGCAGACCGCCGGCCCAGAGCGTGGCGCACGTGAGGTGGATCAGTGTCAGGCCTGACCCGAGGAGCGGGCTGTGCTCGGCGGGAGGATGCGTGCGCAGGGCTTCCGCCGCGATCACCGCGGCCAGCGGCCAGAGTTGGACGGCCGGGCGGCGCGAGCGGGCGCACAGGGCCGCCGCGAGGAAGGCGTTGACCTCGAGCAGCGCGAGCTTGCCGTCCCGCGACGCGTAGAGGCCGCCGACATCGATCTGGGCCAGGCTGTGCGGCACCAGGTTGCCCGTCGACACGACCGACGCCAGCCCCAGGGCGGCCACGAAACCGGCGACGGCCGTCCAGGGAGCCCAGCTGCGGGGCGCGTCCTCGGGGGCGCCGGGCAGCGAACGGGCCAGACGGTTCACGAACAGCTCGCCCACCGGGACGCACAGCGCGGCGAACAGCACCGCCCGCAGCAGCGCGATGCCACCGACGCCGGGGGCGGCGGCCTCACCGGTGCCGTGCAGCGCGGCGGACGGGCCCAGCAGGGGTATCAGCGCGGCCAGCGCCACCAGGACGAGGACGGCGACGGCCCGGCCGGCGCCGGGACGCCGTACCGGCCCGCTCGCGTCTGCCACCCCGGCAGTGGGTCTTGTCAACGTCACCTCAAGATCTTCACCAGCCGTCGCAGAACCGGGCAACTGCAGTAAAACAACTGGCGGCACTTCATTCCGGCCTTGGGTACGTTTTTGGTCGCCCCATGACTCAGAACCAACGCGCGGGGTCCGACCCCCAGGGCACCGGCGGACGCGCCCAGTCGCCCGGCCCGCCCGCGAAGGACACCGGCGACAGCGCGTACCGCAACCGCCCGAGCGCGCTGTCCGTCTCGGCGAGCCAGGGTTCGGGTCCGTCGTACGAGAGCTCCCCGGGGGCGTTCTGCTCCACGCCGTACACGAGCCACTCGGCCGTCCGGGCCAGTGCCAGGCGCACGAACCGGCTGCCGCCCTCGTCGGCCTGCTCGGTCACCGCCCGCAGCACCGCGGCCGCCAGCAGATAACCCGTCCCGTGATCGAGGGCCTGCGCGGGCAGCACCCCCGGCCGCTCCACCGACCCCTCGAGCGCCGCGATCCCGGAGGCGACCTGCACCAGGCTGTCGAAACCCCGCCGCTCGCCCCACGGCCCGTACGCGCCCCACGCCGACACCTGCGCCACGACCACCCCCGGCCGGCGCTCGGCCAGCGCCTCGGGCGACAGCCCGAACCGGTCCAGAGAGCCCGGCCGGTAGCCGGTCACGACGACGTCCGCCGCCGCGAGCAGCTCCTCCAAGGCACGTCGGTCGGTGGTCAGGTCCAGCAGCGCCGACCGCTTCCCGAAGCCCGTGTCGGCGTGCTGGTCCGGCAGTTCGGGCAACCGCGGGGCGTCCACGCGCAGGACGTCCGCACCGAGCAGGGCGAGTGTGCGTGTGGCGACCGGGCCCGCGAGGACCCGGGTCAGGTCCAGGACCCGCAGCCCGGCGGCCGGCAGCAGGGGAGCGCCGTCGATCGGCGCGAGCACGAGCGCGCGTGCGGAGTCGAGCCGCTCCCGCTCGACGAGGGGCCGGCGGGCCACCTCGGCGGCCTGCTCGTGCGCGGCCCACTCCTTCGGCGTCCGCAGCGCCACGGCCAGGCCCCCGGCCGCGTACACGGCCTCCTCGACCTCCGACGAGGACCGCTCGGCCAGCGCCGCCCCGACGGCGGCCACGTCCTCCGACGCCTTCAACACACTCAGCAGTCGCGCCCGATGGTGCGGATAGTTGGCATGCGTGCGCACCCAGCCGTCGTTCGTCCGCCAGAACCGTGACAGCGGCGCGAAAGTGACCGGCGGCCGCCCGTCCACCAGCAGTTGCCGCTCACTGTGGAACGCCGTGGCGACCGCCCCGTCGTCGACCCGGACCCCGGGCGCCTCCGCGAGCCCGGCCCGCCGCGCGCCCAGCTCGGCGGCGGCCAGCGCACAGGCTGCGACGCAGGCCCGCGCGAGCTCCCGTACGGGAAGGCGCGCTTCGAGCGCACCCTCCCGCACCACGGTCGACACTCGCGGCAGCAGGGCGGGGTCGCCGCCCAGCGCGGACCATGCGAAGTTGATTCCCGACTCGATGCTCGACTTGATTCCAGTCATTACTTCACTATGCAGTATTGACTGGATCAATATATTGACGAGCTCGCGGGACTACCTGGTCACCGCGTCCAGTGCGTCCACGGTTCCCCAGCCGTAGAAGCCGTTGCGGTTCTTCGACCCCTCGCACACCGCGTCGACCTTGCCGTCCCCGTTGATGTCGTACGGGTCCGTGCACGGCGTGGCGTCGGCCTCGGCGTACAGCAGCGCCTTCACCAGGGCCGCGGAGGCGTGCGGATGGGTTGACTTGATCAACGCGGCGACGGCCGCGACATGCGGCGAGGCCATCGACGTACCGGCCATGTAGCCCCACCTGCCGCCCGGCAGCGTGCCCAGGATCAGGCCGCTGGTGGCCGGCGGGGCCGGGGTCTGGTAGACGGTCGAGTCGCCGCCCGGTGCGGCCACGTCGATGACGCCCAGGCCGTAGTTGGAGAAGGACGACTTGATGCCCTTCGCGCCCGTGGCCGCGACCGTGACCACACCCGGCAACTGGGTCGGTATGTCAAAGCACTTGGACGGGTCGATCACCCGGTCCGAGGGCGTGCCGTCGTTCGGCGAGACCGGGTCGGTGATCGAGTCGGCCGCCAGGTCGTAGTTCTCGTTGCCGGCCGCGGCGACGTTGACCGTGCCCTTCCTCTCCGCGTACCGCGAGGCCCGGGTGACGGCGTCCACGAGCGCCTTCTGGTCCGGGTCGTCGGTGCAGTTGAAGTACCAGGGGTCGGTGTAATAGCTGTTGTTCGTCACGTCGACGCCGTGCTCGGCCGCCCATACGAAGCCGCAGACCACGGCCTCCGTGTAGAAGTAACCGGCGGTCGTGGCCACCTTGATGCCGGCGACCTTGACCCCGGGCGCCACGCCCGTCATGCCGACGCCGTTCTTCGCGGCCGCGATCTCGCCGGCCACGTGCGTGCCGTGCGGGCTCTCCCCGGTGGTCGGCCGCCAGGCGCCGTCGGTCGTGTCCGGCTTGCCCGACACACAGTTGACCGACGCCTTGCGGTCGAAGTTCGGGGCGATGTCCGGGTGCGTGTCGTCGACACCGGTGTCGATCACGCCGACGGTCACCTTCGGGCTGCCCAGCGACACCTCGTGCGCCTTGTCCGCCTTGATGGCGGACAGGTCCCACTGGAGCGGCTCGAGCGGGTCCTGTCCGTCGGCGGCCTTGACGTCCTTCAACTCGTCGGCGGTGAGCGCCTTCGGCGTGCCCACATCGGTCGTCGACTGGGCGGGCAGCGGCGCGTTGCGCGTGTTGCCGGCCGACTCCACGCCGGGCACCTTGCGCAGGATCCTGGCGAAGTCGGCGTTCGACGAGTGGACGACGATCACGCCGATCTGGTCGTACGACGTCAGGATCGTGCCGCCGGCCTCGGCGATCGCCTTCTTCACATGCGCCGAAGGGCCGTGCCCGGGGCGGACGTTGACGACGTAACTGAGTGCGGTGGCGTCCGTCGACACCGACGTCGCGGCCGTCGGCGCGGCCTCCGCCGCCGAGGCGGTGACGTTCGGCAGGAACGCGAGGGCCGTCGCCGTCGCCATCCCGAGCGGAAGGGCGAGCGCGCGGCGGAAGCGCGGGTGAGGCGCTGTCATGTGTCAGAGTCTCCAGTTCGTTTCGCGGGAGGAGCGGTGCACGAGCGGTACGAGCGGACCGTGCGGGAGGTCCGGGGCGGCGCGGTCGTCGTCGACGTCCGCGCCGCCCCTGCACAGGGAGTGGACCTACTTCACCGCGCGCAGCGCGTTGACGATGCCGAAGCCGTAGAAGCCGTTGACCCGCTTGCCGCCGACGCAGGTCGCGTCCACGACGCCGTCGCCGTTCCCGTCGTACGGGTCGGTCGGGCAGCCCGGGTTGTCCGCCTCGGCCTTGAGCAGCCCCTGCAGCTGGGCCGGGGTCGCCCACGGGTACGTCGACTTCAGCAGCGCGGCCACGGCCGCGACGTGCGGAGTCGCCATCGACGTGCCCTGGAGGTAGCCGTACTGGTTGTTCGGCATCGTGGACAGGATGCGGCCGTTCTTCGACGGCGTGTCCGGGATCTGGAACTTGTCGCCGCCCGGCGCCGCCACGTCGATCACACCGTCGCCGTAGCTGGAGTAGTAGGACTTCGCGCCCTTGACGCCGGTCGCGCTCACCGTGACGACGCCCGGCAGCTGGGTCGGCACGTCGAAGCACTCGTGCGGGTCGACCGTACGGCTGACCGGGGTCGAGTCGTCGGGGCTGGAGTCGTCGACCAGGGCGTTCGAGTCGAGGTCGTCGTTGGAGTTGCCCGCCGCCGCGACATTGAGCGTGCCCTTGCGCTGGGCGTACAGCTGGGCCCTGTTGACCGAATCAACGATGGCGCGTTGATCGGGGTCGTCCATGCAGTTGTACTGCCACGGATCGACGTAGTAGCTGTTGTTGGTGATCTCGACGCCGTGGTCGGCGGCGAACACGAAGGCGCACACGACGCTCTCGGGGAAGAACAGCTGGTTCGCGTCCGGCTGGGCCACCGTGATGCCGGCGACCTTCACACCGGGCGCGACGCCCGCGACACCGATCCCGTTGCGGGCGGCGGCGATCTCGCCCGCCACATGCGTGCCGTGGTAGTGGTCGGCGTCCACCGGCCGCCAGGAGCCGTACGTCGTGTCGGCCTTGCCGCTCACGCAGTTCGCGGACTGCGAGGGCGAGAAGTTCGGCGCGATGTCGGGGTGGGTGTCGTCGACGCCGACGTCGATGACCGCGACGGTCACGCTCTTGCTGCCCGGGTCGATCCTGGCGGCCTTGTCGGCGCCGATCGCCCTGAGGTCCCACTGGTCGGCTTCGAGCGGCTCCTCCCCGGCCGTCGAACTCCCCGCGACCTTCGCCGCCTCGGCCTTGGAGAGGTACTGCACCGCGCCCTCGTCCGTCGTCCCCGCCGCCTGCACCGGCGAGGTCCGCGAGGCGCCCGCGGACTGCACGCCGCGTACCGTGCGTATCTCCTTGGCGAAGTCGGGGTTCGCCGAGTGGACGACGATCACACCGATCCTGTCGTACGACACCACGACGGAACCGCCGGCCGCATTGATCGCCGTCTTGACCGACTTGATCGTGTGCGGATCCGTCTTCGTGTTGACGAGATACGCGAAGGAGTCCGCGTCGGCCGCCTGCGTGGCGGACTCCACGCGCGGGGCGGCCTGCGCGGCCGCCGGCAGGAAGCCGAGCGAGGCGGTCAGGGACAGCACGACCGGCACCGCGAGGGCGAGCCGGCGTCTGGAACGCAGATGAGCCATGGGGTCTCCACATCATCCGGAAACGAAACGGCCCGAGACACAGGTGGTGCTCGGGCAGGTACATGACGGGCGGTCCAGGCCGCAAACTATCTCCCGAAGTCGCTGGTCAGCAATGAGTTGCCCAAGGCGAGTTCGGAAACTGGTCAAGGGAGTTGAACCCGTCCTTGCGTGGCGCCGTGACCTTGGACAGGGAGCACGAGGACACTCGCCCCCGATCCCCGTCACAACCGCATCCGCAACGCGAGGAGACTCCGTGGCCACCGAGACACCGCCCCCCTCGAAGACCCCAACCAAACTCCCCAGTACCGAGGAGTTCGTCGCGGAGCAGGAGAGCGCGGAATTCGGTGAACTGCGCCGTACTCACCGCTCCTTCGCCTTTCCGCTCACCATCGGCTTCATCGCCTGGTACCTGCTGTACGTCCTGCTGTCGAACTACGCGGACGACTTCATGGGCACCCAGGTGGTCGGCAACGTCAACGTGGCCCTGGTGCTGGGCCTCGCACAGTTCCTGACCACGTTCCTCATCGCCTGGTGGTACTCGCGGCACGCCGCCGCAAAACTCGACCCCAAGGCCGAGGCGATCAAGTCCCGACTGGAGGGCGGCGAATGAGCCCCGCGCAGCACACCCTTCTCGCCGCAGGCGAGGCGAGCGAGCACCGGCCGCTGATCATCACCCTGTTCGCGGTGTTCGTCGCCGCGACCCTCGTCATCACCGTCTGGGCCGGCCGCCAGACCAAGGACGCCGCCGACTTCTACGCGGGCGGCCGTCAGTTCACCGCCTTCCAGAACGGCCTCGCCGTCTCCGGCGACTACATGTCCGCCGCGTCCTTCCTCGGCATCGCGGGTGCCATCGCCCTCTTCGGCTACGACGGCTTCCTGTACTCCATCGGCTTCCTGGTCGCCTGGCTGGTCGCCCTGCTCCTGGTCGCCGAGCCGCTGCGCAACTCCGGCCGCTACACCATGGGCGACGTCCTCGCGTACCGGATGCGCCAGCGCCCGGTCCGTACGGCGGCCGGCACCTCCACCATCGTCGTGTCGATCTTCTACCTGCTGGCCCAGATGGCGGGCGCGGGCGTGCTGGTCTCGCTGCTGCTCGGCATCACCAGCGACGCCGGCAAGATCGGCATCGTCGCCCTGGTCGGCGTACTGATGATCGTGTACGTCACCATCGGCGGCATGAAGGGCACCACCTGGGTCCAGATGGTCAAGGCCGTGCTGCTGATCGCGGGCGCCCTGCTGCTGACCTTCATGGTGCTCGTGAAGTTCAACTTCAACGTCTCCGACCTGCTCGGCTCGGCCGCCGACAACAGCGCCAAGGGCTCGGCCTTCCTGGAGCCCGGTCTGAAGTACGGCGCCACCGGCACCACCAAGCTCGACTTCATCTCCCTCGGCATCGCCCTGGTGCTCGGCACCGCGGGCCTGCCGCACATCCTGATCCGCTTCTACACGGTGCCGACCGCGAAGGCCGCCCGTAAGTCCGTGATCTGGGCGATCGGCCTGATCGGCGCCTTCTACCTGATGACCCTCGCCCTCGGCTTCGGCGCCGCCGCGCTGATCAAGCCGGACGAGATCATCGCCTCCAACAAGGCGGGCAACACGGCCGCACCCCTCCTCGCCCTCCATCTGGGCGGCGTCGACTCCAACTGGGGCGCGATCCTGCTCGCCACCATCTCCGCGGTCGCCTTCGCCACGATCCTCGCGGTCGTCGCCGGTCTGACCCTGGCCTCGTCGTCCTCCTTCGCGCACGACATCTACGCGAACGTCATCAAGAGGGGCCAGGCCACCGAGAAGCAGGAGATCGGCGCGGCCCGCTGGGCCACCGTCGGCATCGGCGCCGTCTCGATCGTCCTGGGCGCCCTCGCCCGCGACCTGAACGTCGCCGGCCTGGTCGCCCTCGCCTTCGCGGTCGCCGCCTCCGCCAACCTCCCGACGATCCTCTACAGCCTCTTCTGGAAGCGGTTCACCACCTCCGGAGCCCTGTGGTCGATCTACGGCGGCCTGGTCACCGCGGTCGGCCTGGTGCTGTTCTCGCCGGTCGTCTCCGGCAAGGAGACCTCGATGTTCCCGGACGTCGACTTCCACTGGTTCCCGCTGGAGAACCCCGGCATCATCTCGATCCCGGTCGGCTTCCTCCTCGGCGTCCTCGGCACCTACCTGTCGAAGGAAGAGCCCGACAAGGGCAAGTACGCGGAGCTGGAGGTCCGGTCCCTGACCGGCACCGGCGCGCACTGAGAACCCGCCGATACGCCCCCTGACCGGCCGCGTCGTAGATCCCTACGACGCGGCCGCGTCGTACCTCGTGGGATCGGGACGCTGTCGTTGTCAGCTGTGTCACGTAGGCTCGCAGGTGACGGGAGAAGATGGAGCCGCACTGATCCGCTACGAGGGAGGGGGCCCACGTGCTCATCGACACCTATGGCCGAGTGGCCACCGACCTGAGGGTCTCGCTGACCGACCGGTGCAACCTCCGCTGTACGTACTGCATGCCCGAGGAGGGCCTGCAGTGGCTGGCCAAGCCCGACCTGCTCACGGACGACGAGATCGTCCGCCTGATCGACATCGCCGTCACCTCGCTGGGCATCGAGGAGGTCCGCTTCACCGGCGGGGAACCCCTCCTGCGCCCCGGCCTGGTGGGCATAGTGGAGCGCGTCGCCGCGCTGACGCCCCGCCCCCGGATGTCCCTCACCACCAACGGCATCGGCCTCAGGCGCACGGCGAAGGCACTGAAGGCGGCGGGCCTGGACCGGGTGAACGTGTCCCTGGACACCCTCCGCCCGGACGTCTTCAAGACCCTCACCCGCAGAGACCGGCACAAGGACGTCCTCGAGGGCCTCGAAGCAGCCCGCGACGCCGACCTCACCCCGGTCAAGGTCAACACGGTCCTGATGCCGGGGCTGAACGCCGACGAGGCCCCCGACCTCCTCGCCTGGGCCGTCGAGCACGACTACGAACTGCGCTTCATCGAGCAGATGCCCCTGGACGCCCAGCACGGCTGGAAGCGCGACGGGATGGTCACGGCGGGCGACATCCTGACCTCCCTGCGCACCCGCTTCGACCTCACCCCCGAAGGCACCGACGAGCGGGGCTCGGCCCCGGCGGAGCGCTGGCTGGTCGACGGCGGCCCGCACCGAGTGGGCGTCATCGCCTCGGTCACCCGCCCCTTCTGCGCGGCCTGTGACCGCACCCGCCTCACGGCCGACGGCCAGATACGCACCTGCCTCTTCGCCCGGGAGGAGACAGACCTCCGAGCCGCACTGCGCAACGGCGCCCCCGACGAGGAGATCGCCCGCATCTGGCGTCTGGCGATGTGGGGGAAGAAGGCGGGCGCGGGCCTGGACGCCCCGTCCTTCGTCCAGCCGGACCGACCGATGTCTGCGATCGGGGGCTGAGAAGACGCCGCAAAGGGGCGCGGGGAACTGCGCGACAAGCCCCCACCGGCCCGCGGCCAAAGCCCCTCAGACGTCCTGGTCTTCCCATTCCGCGAGCAGCACCACGTCCTTCAAAAAACCCCGCACCCCGAGAAACTGCGAAAGATGCTCCCGGTGCCCCTCGCACGCGAGCCACGTCTTGCGCCGCTCCGGAGTGTGGATCTTCGGGTTGTTCCACGCCAACACCCAGACGGCATCGGCACGGCAGCCCTTCGCGGAGCAGATGGGGTTCTCGTCACTCACGGATTTCGTCTCACCAGTACGCCAAACAAGGCGACGCCGAGCAGCCACGGGGGGAGCTGCCCGGCGTCGGTCCGTCGCTCCGACGGGGGATGCGGAGCGCCTACGAAGTATGTCACGGGTAAGCCGTCGCCCGGCACCGGAACAACATGATTGATCTGAGCTTTTCTTGAGCTTGGTGCGGAGTCGCCTTCCGTTTGCAAGGCATTCTGCATCGCTCACGCCCGGTCGTGAGGCTCGCTTCGTGCGCCCGGCGCAGGCTCCGTCGCGACATCTTCCGGGACCGGTTCCGCGAAGCCGTCATTCGTCCGCGGCGGCGCAATCATCGGACGCATCGGCGCGGTCACGAAGGTCGACGGAAGCGACGGCGCGTTCTCCCGCCCGGCGTTCGCGACCACCACGGCGATGTACGGCAGCACCGCCCCGAGGACCAACGCCACGATCGCGACGTGCCGTTCGACATTCCACAGCGTGGCCGCGAGAATCACCGACACCGTACGGATGGACATGGAGATGACATACCGTCGCTGCCGGCCGCGCACGTCCTCCTGGAGGCCCGTCCGGGCTCCGGTGATCCGGAACACCTGGCCGTTGCCGTCGCCGTGCTGCTTCCGCATCACATTCCACCATCCGCCCGCATCGGCCCCGCCCCGCCCCGTACCCGGTCCGCCCCGGTCGGGGACGAGGTCCGGACGGCTTCCACGTTACGCCGCGCCTCCGTCGCCTACGAGACCGGGTCACCTCCAACCTGGGCGAACCCCCTCAGCCGTAGCACGTATGGCGGTGCCCGACATGCGCCGTACGGCGTACGGCACGAGGCTGGGCGTAATGCTCACGTCGAGCCGTACAAGGAGGCAGCCATGGGCTGGTTGTGGGCGATCATCGTGGGATTCGTGCTGGGCCTGATCGCGAAGGCGATCATCCCGGGCAAGCAGCACAGTCCCCTCTGGCTGACCACCATCTGCGGCATGCTCGGCGCCACCGCCGGCAACGCGATCGCACGAGCGTTCGGTGTCGAATCGACGCGAGGCATCGACTGGAGCCGCCACGCCTTCCAGCTGGTGGCCGCGATCATCATCGTCTTCGCGGTCGACATGCTGTACATGGCGACGCTGGGCAAGAGGAAACAGACGGTCTAGAGCGGGTACGGCGAAGAGGCGGACCTCCCGGACGGGAAGCCGCCCCTTCGGTGCGCTCAGGCGGAGGTGACCTCGACGGCCGCGAGGTTCTTCTTGCCCCGGCGCAGCACCAGCCAGCGACCGTGCAGCAGCTCCTCCTTGGCGGGCACCGCGTCCTCGGCGGCGACCTTCACGTTGTTCACGTAGGCCCCGCCCTCCTTCACCGTCCGCCGCGCAGCCGACTTGCTGGCCACGAGGCCGACCTCGGCGAACAGGTCCACGACCGGCCCGAGCTCGGTGACCTGGATGTGCGGCACCTCGGACAGCGCCGCCGACAGCGTCCGCTCGTCCAGCTCCGCCAGCTCACCCTGACCGAACAGCGCCCTGGACGCGGCGATCACGGCAGCCGTCTGGTCGGCTCCGTGCACCAGCGTCGTCAGTTCCTCCGCCAGCGCCCGCTGAGCGGCCCGCGCCTGCGGACGCTCCTCGGTCTGCCGCTCCAGCTCCTCGATCTCCTCCCGGGACCTGAAGCTGAAGATGCGCAGGAACTTCGAGACGTCCCGGTCGTCCGCGTTCAGCCAGAACTGGTAGAAGGCGTACGGCGAGGTCATCTCGGGGTCGAGCCAGACCGTGCCGGACTCCGTCTTGCCGAACTTCGTACCGTCGGCCTTGGTGATCAGCGGTGTCCCCAGCGCGTGCACCACCGCGTCGGGCTCGACCTTGTGGATCAGGTCGGTGCCCGAGGTGAGGTTGCCCCACTGGTCGCTGCCGCCGGTCTGCAGCGTGCAGCCGTACCGCCGGTAGAGCTCCAGGAAGTCCATGCCCTGCAGGATCTGGTAGCTGAACTCGGTGTAGCTGATGCCCTCCTGGGACTCCAGGCGCCGGGCCACGGCCTCCTTCGCGAGCATCTTGTTCACGCGGAAGTGCTTGCCGACGTCCCGCAGGAACTCGATGGCCGACAGTCCCGAGGTCCAGTCGAGGTTGTTGACCATGACCGCCGCGTTCGGCCCCTCGAAGTCCAGCAGCGGGGCGATCTGCGCGCGCAGCCGCTCGACCCATTGGGCGACGATCTCGGGGGCGTTGAGCGTGCGCTCGGAGTTCGGCTTCGGGTCACCGATCAGACCGGTGGCACCCCCGACCAGGCCCAGCGGACGGTTGCCCGCGTCCTGGATCCGGCGCATCGTCAGGATCTGCACGAGATTGCCGAGGTGCAGGCTGGGCGCGGTCGGGTCGAAGCCGCAATAGAACGTGACGGGACCGTCCGCGAACGCCTTGCGCAATGCGTCCTCGTCAGTGGAGAGGGCGATGAGCCCGCGCCACTTCAGTTCGTCGACGATGTCCGTCACGGTTCTCGTATCTCCTTGATGATCTTCGGGTGGTCGAGCGACCACCGGCTACGAGGTTATACGCCCTGACTGACAGAGCTCATATTGAAGTCGGGCACCCGCAGCGCGGGCATCGCAGCCCTAGTGAACCAGTCGCTCCACTCCCTCGGCAGCGTCTTTTCCGTGCGCCCGGCCTCGGTGGCCCGCCCCAGCAGGCCGACCGGCGACTCGTTGAACCGGAAGTTGTTGACCTCCCCGGTCACCTCGCCGTTCTCGACGAGGTAGACGCCGTCCCGGGTCAGGCCGGTGAGCAGCAGCGTGGCCGGGTCGACCTCGCGGATGTACCAGAGGCAGGTCAGCAGCAGACCCCGCTCGGTGTTCGCGACCATCTCGTCCAGCGAGCGGTCCTCGCCGCCGGTGAGGATGAGGTTCTCGATCGCCGGAGCCACCGGCAGCCCGGTCAGACCCGCGCTGTGCCGGGTGGTGGTGAGATGCCTCAGCTCGCCGTCGCGCACCCAATCGGTCGCCGCGAGCGGCAGCCCGTTGTCGAACACCGACTGGTCGCCGCCGGAGGAGTGCGCGATCACGAAGGGTGCCGACTCCAGGCCGGGCTCGTTCGGGTCGCTGCGCAGCGACAGCGGCAGCTCGGTGAGCCGCTCGCCCACGCGCGTGCCGCCACCCGGCTTGGAGAACACCGTGCGCCCCTCGACCGCGTCCCGGCCCGACGCCGACCACATCTGGTAGATCAGCAGGTCCGCGACGGCGGTCGGCGGCAGCAGCGTCTCGTACCGCCCGGCCGGCAGCGCGATCCGCCGCTCGGCCCACCCGAGGCGTACGGCGAGCTCCGCGTCCAGCGCCGCCGGGTCGACGTCCTTGAAGTCCCGCGTCGACCGACCCGCCCACGCCGAGCGCGTACGGTCCGGCGACTTGGCGTTCAGCTCCAGGGTGCCGTTGGGCTGGTCGTGACGCAGGCGCAGCCCCGTCGACGTACCGACATAGCTCGACACCAGCTCATGGTTGGCGAAGCCGTACAGCTCACGCCCGCCCGCACGCGCGCGCGCGAAGGCCTCACCGAGCGCCGGAGCGAAGTCGGCGAACACGGCGGACGTCGTCTCCGCGGGCACGTCCGTGAAGTCGGGGGACTGCGACACGCCCGTCACCAGCGGCTGCGCGTCCTCGGCCGGCCCGGCGCCGCGCGCGGCGGCCTCCGCGGCCCGCACCAGCGGCTCCAGCTCGTCCACGGTCACGGCCGAGCGGGAGACGACACCGGAGGCCGTGCCCTCCTTGCCGTCGACGGTCGCGATCACCGTGAGGGTACGCCCGCGCGTGACGCCGTTCGTGGTGAGCGCGTTGCCCGCCCAGCGCAGGTTGGCGGTGGAGTGCTCGTCGGCGATGACGACGCAGCCGTCGGCGGTGGACAGCTCCAGCGCCCGCTCGACGATCTCGTGCGGCTTGTTGGTGCGGGCGCTCATCGACCGGCCTCCTGGGTCGTGTTGAGGATATTGACGCCCTTGAAGAGGGCCGACGGGCAGCCGTGCGACACGGCGGCCACCTGGCCCGGCTGGGCCTTGCCGCAGTTGAAGGCACCGCCCAGGACGTACGTCTGCGGGCCGCCGACGGCCGCCATGGAGCCCCAGAAGTCGGTCGTCGTCGCCTGGTACGCGACGTCCCGCAGCTGCCCGGTGATCCGCCCGTTCTCGATCCTGAAGAACCGCTGGCCGGTGAACTGGAAGTTGTAGCGCTGCATGTCGATGGACCAGGAGCGGTCACCGACGACGTAGATCCCGCGGTCGACCCCGCCGATCAGACCCTCGGTCGACAGCCCGGCCGGGTCCGGCTGGAGCGACACATTGGCCATGCGCTGCACGGGCACATGTCCGGGGGAGTCGGCGAAGGCGCAGCCGTTGGAGCGCTCGAAGCCGGTGAGCTTCGCGATGCGCCGGTCGAGCTGGTAGCCGACGAGCGTGCCGTCCTTCACCAGGTTCCAGGACTGGCCCTCGACGCCCTCGTCGTCGTAGCCGACGGTCGCGAGGCCGTGCTCGGCGGTGCGGTCGCCGGTGACGTTCATCAGCTCGGAGCCGTACCTCAACTTGCCGAGCTGGTCGAACGTGGCGAACGAGGTGCCGGCGTAGGCGGCCTCGTAGCCCAGCGCGCGGTCCAGCTCGGTGGCGTGACCGATGGACTCGTGGATGGTCAGCCACAGGTTGGAGGGGTCGACGACGAGGTCGTACAGGCCCGCCTCCACGCTCGGTGCCCGCATCTTCTCGGCGAGCAGCTCAGGGATCTGTTCGAGCTCGGAATCCCAGTCCCATCCCGTCCCGGTGAGGTACTCCCAGCCGCGCCCCACCGGCGGCGCGATCGTCCGCATCGAGTCGAACTCGCCGCTCGACTCGTCGACCGACACCGCCGTCAGCTGCGGGTGCAGCCGGACGCGCTGCTGCGTGGTCACGGTCCCGGCCGTGTCGGCATAGAACTTGTTCTCGTGCACGGTGAGCAGCGAGGCGTCCACATGGTTGACGCCGTTCGAGGCCAGCAGTCGCGAGCTCCAGTCGGCCAGCAGCGCAGACTTCTCCTCGTCCGGCACGGAGAACGGATCGATCTCGTACGACGAGATCCACGTCCTGTCGGTGTGCACGGGCTCGTCGGCGAGCTCGACCCGCTCGTCCGAGCCGGCCGCCTTGATCACCTGGGCGGACAGCTTCGCCATCGCCACCGCCTGCGAGGCGACCCTGGCGGCGGCGTCCAGGCTCAGGTCCACGCCCGAGGCGAAACCCCAGGTGCCACCGTGCACGACGCGCACCGCGTACCCGAGGTCGGTGGTGTCCGACGACCCGGCGAGCTTGGCGTCCCTCAGCCGCCAGGACGCGCTGCGCACCCGCTCGAACCGGAAGTCCGCGTGCTCGGCGCCCAGCGCACGCGCGCGTGCGAGCGCGGCGTCGGCGAGGGCGCGTAGGGGGAGTGCCGTGAAGGCTTCGTCGATGGTATGAGGCACCTGCGTCTCTTCCTGTTGGTCTGACGTGACCGGCGGTTGCCCCGATCATGTCGCGGCGACCGGGTGGCGGACCACACGTTTCCACCCTGACTTGGCAACTCTCGCCGGGCCTGACGGAAGTGTCCGTGCGGGACAGTAGGGTGGATGGTCTCCCGACGAGTGGTCAGCTCGCGGGCATGACGTGACTGAGTAGTCCGGTCCCCTGTCGGGGACACCCTTTGGGCGTGAAAATCGGTCTGTGGCCGTCCGGCGGACGTCGTTTCCGCTTGGTGCGTTCCGAGCCTGTGACTGAGTAGGACGCTGGGGGTCCATCGACAGGCACCCCGATGTGTTGCTTCGAGCACGCGAATCAGCTTCTTCCGCCTGCCGGGCCCCCGCCGGACGACCGCACACTCGTGGCCGGTCAGGGGAGGGGGTCCGGAGCAGATGGACGTGATCCACGAACGTTGCGGGGGGATCGACATCAGCAAGGCGGACGTGAAGGTGACGATCCGGGTGCCGGGGAGCGGCAAGCGGCGCCGCAGCGAGACCCGCACCTTCTCCTCGGTGACCTCGGGCCTGCTGGCGATGCGGGACTGGCTGCTCGCCGAGCAGGTCACCGTGGTCGGTATGGAGGCCACCGGCGTCTACTGGAAACCAGTGTTCTACCTGCTGGAACACGAGATGGAGTGCTGGCTGCTCAACGCCCGGCACATGAAGGCCGTGCCCGGCCGCAAGACCGACGTGAAGGATGCCGAGTGGATCGCCCGCCTGGTCGAGCACGGCCTGGTGCGGCCCTCGTTCGTGCCCCCGGAGCCGATCCGGCAGCTGCGGGATCTGACCCGGTATCGCACCGAGGTGATCCGTGAACGCACCCGGGAGGCCCAGCGGCTGGAGAAGCTCCTGGAGGACGCCGGGATCAAGCTGTCCGTCGCGGTCGCCAACATTCTGGGCGTTTCCGGCCGGGCGATGCTGGAGGCCCTCATCGCCGGCGAACGCGACCCGCGTGTCCTGGCGGACCTGGCCAAGGGCTCCATGCGCCGCAAGACCGACGCCCTGATCGAGGCGCTGACCGGCCACTTCACCGCCCACCACGCGTTCTTGGCCCGGGCGATGCTCGACCGTATCGACGCTTGCACCACCATGGAGAAACGGCTGGATGAGCGGATCGACGCACAGATCGCGCCCTTTCGCCGCCGCATCGAACTCCTGGTGACCATCCCGGGCGTGAGCACGCGGGCCGCCGAGGTGATCCTCGCGGAGATCGGCGACGACATCGCCCGCTTCCCGACGGCGGCCGACCTGGCGTCCTGGGCCGGGGTATGCCCCGGCAACAACGAATCCGGCGGCAGGCGCGGCCCCGGCAAGACCCGCCACGGCGATCCCTGGCTCAAGGCCGCACTCGGCCAGGCCTCCATCTCCGCGTCACGGACCAAGGACACCTACCTCGCCGCCCGCTACCGTCGGCTCATCGCCCGCCGCGGCAAGAAGCGCGCCCTGGTCGCCCTGGAACACTCGATCCTCGTCTCCGTCTGGCACATGTTCACCCGCGACACCGCATACGCCGATCTCGGCGGCCAGTACTTCCTC
>NZ_JBSFHA010000118.1:0-28802 GCF_053596855.1 Streptomyces sp. NPDC001617 | reverse complement strand
CGAGGAAGAGGACCGGCACGTCGACACCGAGCGGGACTTCTCCTTCGACAATGGGTTCGGAGACGACGACGCCGTCCACCCCCTGCTCCAGGAGTGATTCCACGGCGCCGGCGATGCTTTCCGGGTCGCCGTCCGGTGTGTTGACCACGCGCAGCGCGTAACCGGCGTCTCGTACGGCCTGCTCAATGCCCACGAGCAGGGAGGCGGTTCCATAGCCGGCGGTGCCCAGAGCGACCACGCCGATGGAACGGGTCCGTCCCGAGGCCAGTGCCCTTGCGGCATGGTTCAGCCGGTAGCCGAGCTCCTCGGCAGCCGCGAGGACACGTCGGCGGGACTCGGCGGAGACGTACGGCTCGTTGTTGAGGACCCGGGAGACCGTCTTGCGTGAGACGCCGGCCAGCCTGGCCACGTCCGCACTGCGCGGCGCGGAGGAGCCCACACCGCGCCCCACCCCTGCTGCCATGAAGCCTCCCCTCAGCGGTACCTGCACGATTAAGCGATGTGCCATGACCGCGCGGTCTGACCGCGCGGTCAATGTCTACGCATCCTCCGAACGCACGTCAAGACTTCTCGCGACGCCACTTGTCTCCGGTGCTGGCCGTCGTCGAAGCCCGTGGCCGGGTGGAGCGAGGTGCCATAGGTGCTGAGAAAGGCGTGATCACCGTGCGTTCCTGCACCTCAAGGGGGAATCACTCCGCCCGGGACGGGCTTGAGGGACAGCCACGTCAGCCTTGTTCGTCTGGTCCGGCTGCGCGCATGCGGCTACTGGCCGGGCCGGTCCGCTATGACTTACTGAACGCGGAGTCTTGACAGTGAGCCCACGGAGCGTTCACGCTTCCTGGCGGGCGGTGATTGCCTTTGTTCGATAACGTTTGTTGCTGGTCGTTTCGTTTTATCCGTCCGCTCTCGTCTCCGGCCGCCAGGCCCGTTCAGGCCCCGCCATGAACCGCTCCTCGTTCTCGGTGCGCAGGCCGACCGGCGCGTGCCGGAGGAGGCCAGCGTCGTCGGGTTCGGAACACCGCGCTCGGGCCCCTGGCTGGGCCTTACCCCGGCCGGTCTGTACCGCACCAGAGTGCGGCCGGAGATCGGCGTGAGCTCGGGACCGGACGGCCACGTCACCACGCTGAAGGTGGCACGGTGAGGAGGGGATGGCGCCCGGGCAGGTGCTGCACTCGGGCGTCGGCGTCCTGGCGCGCGCCGTGTTGGTCACCACCGGCGCCCAACTCCCGTACGGGCGCGCGGGACCAGGTGCGGTCGAGGAGCGACAGCTGTCCGTCGCCCCGGATCCGATACGGCTCGACGTGATGATCCCGGACTTCGTGGTCCGCGCGGACCATGGTCTGCTGCAACTACGGAGCACGGCCTGTTCCGGCTTTCCAGGGCCGCGGACGCCCGCGAGGACCACTTTCCGGGATCAGCGCGGCGCCGCTGGCCATCGGCGCAGCCGGCAGCTGGGCAGTCCGCAGTCGCGGAGTTCGGCCCGCCGGGCTTCAAGGCCGCTGTGGAGACGGCCGTCCTCGCGACGCCGGGCAGCGGTCCGCCGCAGTACCGGCACGAGTCGACCGTCGTGCGGGCCACCCTCGACCGGCCGTTCCGCTTCCTGGCCGTGCACCGAGAGACCCGGCTTGTCCTGGTGGCGGGCTGGGGCACGGAGCGCGCTCCGGCCGGGTGAGCCAGTAGAAGCCGGCGGGCCCGGCCGCGCTTCTCCTCGGCGGCGATGTCCCGTCG
The DNA here is from genome assembly GCF_053596855.1 of Streptomyces sp. NPDC001617. NCBI lineage: Bacteria > Bacillati > Actinomycetota > Actinomycetes > Kitasatosporales > Streptomycetaceae > Streptomyces > Streptomyces sp. NPDC001617. The sequence continues at coordinate 27,074 of NZ_JBSFHA010000118.1, read as the reverse complement.
TACAGTGTCCGGTTTGGCGCGTACGGCGGTCACCGCGTCGCCGCCCTGGAACAGACGGGGCGGGGCGCCCTCGGCGTGCAGGGCGGCCAGGATCGGGGTGGTGGCCTTCGCCGGGTCGCCGGGCCGGCTGTCATCGCCGCACGACAGCGTTCCGGGGCGCCGGCCGCGGCACAGGCCCTCGCGTCGGCCTCGGCCCGACCGATCTCGAAGAGGGGGATGCGGCAGGCGCCCGGCTCCACATTCGGCACCCTGGTCCCGAACTCCCGAACTCCCGCACTTCGTCGGCGAGCGGCATGCCCTCGTTGAGGGCAGCCCGCGGTCCAGGACCACCGTTGGGGGTACCGCGGGCCCCCGCGCTACAGCCGGGCCGTGCAGCGCCCGGTCGGCCTGCCGGCCCTCGGCGCGCAGTACCGCCGCCGGCGGGCTCTGTTGCTCAGGCGCCCGGTGTGATGCGCAGCCGGATGGTGCGGGCTTCGGGGCGCGGCCACACGTCCGGCCCGCAGGACCGGGAGCCGAGTCCGTGCTGGACGGCGTCGATGATCAGGTGGCTCGTGGTCGACTCCGGAAGCTCGAAGGGGTGTGCGGCCGGGGCGATCTGCTGGAGGGTGTGGTGGCCGAGGGTGAAGCCGGGGTGCCGGCCGCGGGTGTCGGTGAGGGCCGCGAGCCGCAGTACCTCGGTGCCGCCGCTGGTCAGCGTGAGGCGGCGCATCTGGGAGCGGTGGCCGGTCTCCTGGGGGCGCGCGTAGGCGACCACGAGGTCCTGGACTGCGCAGGAGAAGCGGCCGGTGCGGGCCGCGCGGAGACTGTCGGGGTAGGACTCCAGCGGGCCCAGGCCGAACCAGTCCGCGCCGTCGATGGGTGCCGTATCGTCGGGCAGTTCGAAGCGCACCCGATCCGCGGCCACACCGACCGCCAGCCGCGCGAGGGCTCGATCTCCACGCCAGTTCGAGTTCGCCGTCCTCGATCGACCAGACTGACTCCATGGTCACCGAGAAGGCGGAGTTCGCGGCCGAAACCCGGTCGACCGTGCGTAGGGCGTCCTCGGCCTGCTCGACGCCGAGGCGCCGCGTGGTCAGCCGGTCCAGGCCGTCGTGGCGCCAGGTGTCGGCGCTGGACACCCCGAGGACGCTGTTGTCGCTGCCCTCCAGCCGGTCGGCCCGGCCCTCGTCGTTGTCGCTGGGCGCGCGGAAGAGCTCCAGGCGTGGGCCGGTCACGGGGCGCCCGGCGAGGCGGGTGAGGGAGCCGCCAGCGAACTCGGCGATGCCGAGCGTGAGCGTTCCCTCGCCGGGCTGCCAGTCGCGCCGGGGCCGGGCGGCGGGCACCGGCCGCCGGACCGAGCGGTCGAGTTGGACGGTGGCGATGTCATGCCCCTGCGCTGCCCAGGCGGTCGCCGTCGCCAGCATCGCCTCGACCGTCAGCCAGGTCTCGCCGTCCGGGGCCACCGCGACCGGCGGCAACGGCACCCGCCCCGACTCGCCCGCCGCGAGGACCGGGGCATCCCACTCTCCCGAGTCCACGAGGTTTCCGTCGTGCTCGACGCGCCAGCGCAAGCGCAGGTCGGGCGTGTCGGCCGAGTGCCGCAGGTTCGTGATCTCGAGCTTGTCGCCGTCGAAGGCGAAGCGGATCGGCTGCGTGACCGCCTTGAACTCGTGCAGGCTTGGCGTCGGCACGTCGTCGCTGAGCACCATCCCGTCCATCACGAAGTTGCCGTCGTGCACGACCTCCCCGACGTCACCGCCGTAGGCGTAATACGGCGTCCCCTCCGGGGCCGTGGCCAGGATGCCGTGGTCGCGCCACTCCCAGACGAAGCCGCCGTGCAGCGGCGGGAACCGGTCAGCCAGTTCCTCGTACTGGTCCAGAGCACCCGGCCCGTTGCCCATCGCGTGGGCGTACTCGCAGAGCAGGAACGGCTTGGTGCGCTGCCGGGCGCCCTGTGCGGGGGTGCAGCCGAGCAGCGGCGCGCGGGAACCGTCCGTGCCGATCTGCTCGATCTCCGGGACCGTCGCGTACATACGGGAGTAGACGTCGGTGTACTCGCCGGTGTAGCCGCCTTCGTAGTGCACGGGACGCTCGGGGTCGCGGGCGTGGACCCAGGCCGACATGGCGGCGAGGTTGGCGCCGGTTCCGGCCTCGTTGCCGAGTGACCAGATCACGATGCCGGGGTGGTTCTTGTCCCGCTCGACGGTGCGCTGGACACGGTCCAGGTGGGCCGCGCGCCAGGCCGGGTCGTCGCTCGGGTTGTCGGCCCAGTCGACGTTCTCGAAGCCGTGGGTCTCCAGATCGCATTCGAGGACGACCCAGAAGCCGAGTTCGTCGGCGAGGTCGAGCAGCCGCGGGTGCGGGGGGTAGTGGCTGGTGCGGATGGCGTTCACGTTGAACCGCTTCATGCGGGCCAGGTCCGCGCGGGCGTGCTCGTCGTCGAAGACCCGGCCGCGCTCGGGGTGGGCCTCGTGCCGGTTCGTCCCGTGGAAGACGACACGGCGGCCGTTGACCAGGAACCGGTCGCCGCGGATCTCGACCGTGCGGAAGCCGACCCGGAGGGCGATGCTCTCCGCGGCCGAGGACACGGTGGCGTCGTACAGGCGGGGCCGCTCGGCCGACCACGGCTCCACGCCCGCGATGTCGAGGGGCGCCACGTCGGCCGGGGTGGCCCAGACACGCTCGACGCCGAGTTCGGGGATGCGCAGGGTGACGGGGAACGCGGCCGCGTCGGCGGTGACCTCCGGGTCGATACGGCCGTTCCGTGGTCGTAGCCGGTGCGCAGCCCGACGTCCTCGACGCCCCGGCGGGGCGGGCGAGCAGGGTGACGTCCCGGAAGATGCCCGGCAGCCACCACTGGTCCTGGTCCTCCAGGTTGCTGGCGGCCGACCACTGGTGCACCCGTACGGCGACGACGTTGCCGCCCGGTCGCACCGCGGACGTCACGTCGAATTCGTGGGCCAGCCTGCTGCCACTGGCGCTGCCGATCTCGACGCCGTTCACCCGCACCCTGAACAGCGACTCCACCCCGTCGAACCGCAGCAGGACTCGCTCGGCGTCCGACCAGTCCTCGGGGAGGTCGAAGTGGCGGCGGTAGTCGCCGGTGGGGTTCTCGTCGGGGACGTGCGGCGGGTCGATGGGGAACGGGTACTGGACGTTCGTGTAGATCGGCCGGCCGTAGGCGCCGTCGCCTTCCAGCACCCAGTGCGCGGGCACCGGGATGCTGTCCCAGCCCCGGTCGTCGAAGTCCTCGGAGGCGAATTCCTCGGCGACTGCCGCCGTGGGCGACAGACGGAACTGCCAGGGGCCGTTCAGCGGCTGGGAGGGGGCGTCGGAGTGCAGCCAGGAGCGGGCCGGACGCAGGGCGCCCGCCACGGTGCGGTGTCCGACACGTATGTGGAGAGCTGGGAGGGCATGGTGCTCACAATCTTGTTGGGCAACGGGGTAACGGGAGGCGATGGAGTGTGGGCCGCGGGCAAAGCTGCGGCTGAGGGAGTCGGCGTGAAGGTGTCCTGGCAGCCGCCGAGACCGCGCCGTCGAGGTGCGCAGTCCGGCACGAACGGATTCGCGGGAGATCCAGCCTGCTTGAGCGGCTTAGCGGTCCTAACAGAAGTTGTTGATCATGTGACTTTCGGTGTGGATGGTCGTTGGTCTGGTCGTGGGGAAACGACAGTCGTGGCCGTGGATCGTGTCGGATGAACTGTGGTCGCTGATCGAGCCGTTGCTGCCTGAGCCGGGGCCGAAGCTGGTGGAGGGCCGGCCTCGGGTGCCGGATCGACAGGCGTTGTGCAGGAACTTGTTCGTGCTGCACACCGGCATCCAGTGGGAGTACCTGCCACAGGAGCTCGGTTTCGGCTCGGGGATGACGTGCTGGCGGCGGCTGGCGGCGTGGAATGAGGCCGGGGTGTGGGAGGAATTGCACCTGGTGCTGCTGAAGAAGCTGCGGTCGGCGAGGAAGCTGGACTGGTCGCGGGCGGTGATTGACTCCTCCCACGTGCGGGCGGCTCGCCGGGGCCCAAAAGCGGTCCCAGCCCGGTCGATCGCGCACGGCCGGGCAGCAAGCACCATGTCGTCACCGACGGCCAGGGCATCCCGCTCGCGGTGTCGCTGACAGGCGGCAACCGCAACGACGTCACCCAGCTGTTGCCGCTGCTGGACAAGGTCCCGGCTGTTGCCGGAGTGGTCGGCCGGCCCCGCAGGCGGCCGGACATGCTGTTCGCCGTCCGCGGCTACGACCACGACAAGTACCGGCGGTTGCTGTGGCAGCGTGGCATCCGCCCGGTCATCGCTGAACGCGGCCAGCCCCACGGCTCTGGCCTGGGCATCTTCCGGTACGTCGTGGAGAGAACGATCGCCTGGCTGCACGGCTTTCGTCGCCTGCGCATCCGCTGGAACGGCGCGACGACATCCACGAGGCCTTCCTCGGACTCGCCACCTGCCTGATCACCTACCGCCATGTCCAAGGCCTTTGTTAGGACCTCTTAGTGGGCGGCCCGGGAGAGGGCCGGGGTGAGGAGTCCGAAGAAAGGCGAGCGGTTGCAGTACGGGCGACATCGAAGAACGGAACGACGACGCTGAGTGTGGGGGGCGGGTTCAGATCTCGGGGCCGTCAGTGGCCAGGGCTGCCGCCGGTTCGGGGCGGTGGACGCCGCGGGGCCGGTAGCCCAGCAGATCGGACAGGCCGATGAGATCGGCGAGGATCCACACGATGGCCAGCCACATCTCGGTGCCCTGCAGGCCCGGCTCACGGCCCGGGCCGCCGCCGTCGGCCGGGGGCCCGAATCCGAAGCCTTGCCCCGGGTGCCAGCGCGGCAGGACGGTGGTGAGCTGTCCTGCCGCCCAGTACCGGATCTCCGCGTTGCGGTGGCTTGTCTGACGGGTGCAGAGCCACAAGGGGTGGGCGACGTCGAGGACGTTGCAGGCGTTCTCGCGTCCGGGAGCGAAATGGCGAGGGTCGCGGCTGTGGTCCAGGACGGTGTCGATGACCCGTTCGGGATGCGGGACGGGCAGGCCGAACTGGGCGAAGGCTCCGCGGGTGAGCCGGTAGTAGCCGTTCACCTGCTGGAGTCTTCCGGTGGCCGGTGAGGCGGCGCCCCACAGGCCGGTCCAGGGGTCGACGCGGGTGAGCAGCCAGCCGAAGAGTGCCTCCAGTGCGCCGGAAGCGGGCGGCTCGTCGTCCCGGCGCAGGTTCCAGTGGGCGGCGGTGGCCCAGGAGTCGATCCAACTGCCCGCGTGCCAGGCCCGGTCGTGCCAGGGCAGAGCATTGAGGCGGCGGACGAGTTGGCCTGCTGTCATGGTGCGGGCCATGCCGATCGGATGGGCGAAGGAACTGCCCAGTAGGTCCAGTGCGTAGCCGACGGACAGTACGTGGTACTGCGCCGTGCCTTCGTCGATGAACCCGTCCGGGGCCGGGGGAGGGAGCGGGCGCGGTAGTCCGGTGGCCGGGTCGGTCTCGGGTACCAGGCCGGTGAGCGGGTCCTGGGCTGCGCGCAACCGCTCGATGTGAAAGGCGGTCGTGCCCTGCTGGGGGACGTCTCCGAGCAGCAGGTCGGCGATCTCCACCGCGTCGCAGTGCGCCCGCATGGTGGGCGCCGCTCCCGGGCGGTCGACGTACTGCCCGCCGCCTTGAGCATCCGGGACCCAGCAACGGGCGATGAGGTCGGCCGCGTGGTCGGTGGCCGTACGGCCGAACTCGGCGAGCTGCTCCGTGAGGCGCTCCTGAGGGGCGCCGACAGCGGCCGGGCGGGCGCGCGTTCGGCGGTCGCGGACCGGTTTCGCGGGGTTGCCGGCCGCGACCGTCCAGGCGGGGACGGACTTGGTGACCACCGCGCCGGCGCCGATGACACAGTGGTCGCCGATGGTCACCCCGTCGAGAACGACGACGTGGGAACCGATCCACACGTCGTCGCCGACGCTGATCCCGCGGCTGGTGACGGGCTGCTGGTGGACCGGGCGGTCGGGTTCGGCGGAGTGGTTGAAGCCCAGCAAGGAGGTATGGGCGCCGATACGGACCCCGTCGCCGAGTGCCACGGTGCCGCGCACGGTCGTGAACGGGTTGAGCGAACAGTCGGCGCCGACCGTGACGTCGCCGGTGACGTATGCGTGGGCGCCGATGTAGGAGTCATCGCCCAGGTGCAGGCGGTCCGGGTACACGGCGGCGGACTTCGCGACGTAGCATCGCTCGCCGACGGTCACGGTCCCGGTGGCGAGCAACTGCTGTTGATGTCGCCGCTGGCCGGCCCGCTGCGCGTCCGAGGCGCCTTCAGCGAAGAGCCAGGGGCAGTGCTCGAACAGCCCGTCGTCCTGAGGGGACGCATCGGGCGACTCACGGGTGGTCGGCTCCAGGGCAGCCGCGGGACGGATTCCGCCGTCTTGGCTCATCAGGTGCTCCTCCACGGGGCAGTTGATCGGATATTGCCGTCCGCGCGGACGGTGTCAGCGGGTGCCGGTGGTGGCGAGGAGTCGGCCGATCTCGGCGAGCTCGTCGGCGTTCAGCGGCACGGCGTCCAACGCTGCCAGGTTCTGGTCGAGTTGGGCGACGCTGCTGGCGCCGATGATGACCGAGACCACGCGCGGGTCTCGCAGGACCCAGGCGAGGGCGAGCTGCGCGAGTGTCTGCCCGCGCTGTTCCGCCACCTTCGCCAGGGCGCGGATGAGCAAGAGCGTCCCCTCGGTGAGGGCGTCGCTCTTGAGGAAGTGCCCCACCGCCATCCGCGAGCCGGCGGGGATCCCGTTGATGTAGCGGTTCGTCAGCAGCCCCTGGGCCAGCGGGGAGAACGCGATGAGGCTGCTCGCGGTGTCACCGACGGCTTCCAGTACTCCATGCTCGACGGTGCGGTCGAGCATGGAGTACTTGGCCTGGTGCAGGAGCAGTGGGGTGCCCAGGCCGTTGAGGATCTCCACGGCGCGGCGGTGTTGTTCCGGTGAGTAGTTGGAGATACCCGCGTAGAGGGCCTTGCCCTGGCGGACCGCGGTGTCGAGGGCGCCCATGGTCTCCTCCAGGGGCGTGTCCGGGTCGAAGCGGTGCGAGTAGAACACGTCCACGTGGTCCAGGCCGGTACGGCGCAGCGACTGGTCCAGGCTGGACAGGAGGTACTTGCGCGAGCCGCCGTCGCCGTAGGGGCCGGGCCACATGTCGTAGCCGGCCTTGCTGGCGATGAACAGTTCGTCCCGGTACGGGCGGAAGTCCTGTGCGAAGAGCGTGCCGAAGTTCACCTCGGCGGAGCCGTAGGGCGGGCCGTAGTTGTTGGCGAGGTCGATGTGTGTCACCCCGCGGTCGAAGGCCCGGCGCAGTACCGCCCGCTGGTTCTCCAGCGGCGCGGTGTCGCCGAAGTTGTGCCACAGGCCCAGCGAGACGGCCGGCAGGAGCACGCCGCTGTGTCCGGCGCGCCGGTAGGTCATCGAGGTGTAGCGGTCGTCGGCGGCCTGGTGGGCCATTGCGGGAGGTCCTTTCGGAGCGGTGACGAAGAACGGGACGCGAGCCGGGCGACCTGCTACTCCTCGTGGGGCCGAGGTCGGGGGTGTCGCCGAGGTAGCCGGCGCGCCTGATGGTGGCGTGGAGGTTCGAGAACAGTGATCACGTTGCGGCCGGGGGCGCAACACGGGCGTGGGGACGTACAGGGTGTGCTGTGGGCCGCGCGACCAGTACCTGCCGAGGCGGAAGCCGTTGATCCAGGCGTTGACCTTCGTCCAGCCGCTCAGGGAGAGGAAGCCGTCGGCCTGCTGCTCGACGTCGCAGGAGCCTCATCGAGTCCCGGCGGAGTGCGCTGCCGGCCGGTGAGCGCAACGCCGTTCGGAGCGACGGGGCCGAGTGGGCCCTTGCGGTCGTGGAGGGCGGGCTCGTGTTTCTCGCGTTCCAGGCCGCCGACGAGTTGCCCGTCCAGGAACAACTGGGCACTGTCTCGGACGTCACCGACCGTCAGCAGTGCGGGGCCGGCGGCGGCCAGGGTGGTGAGGTCGCGGACGAAGCCGAAGTCCTGGCTCAACTGCTCCATGGTCAGCGCCTCCTCCGCGCGCAGTGTCCGCTGCCCGCCGATCTCAAGCACAGGCACGACTGGGCTGCTCCTTGTGGGTGGCGCGGAGCCGGGGCGGGGCGCCCACGGTGTGATGGTGCCCCGCCCCGGTTGGGGAGGTCCGGCGACGGTCAGCCGCCGGTGACGGTGAAGCCCTGCCGGTTCCCGTAGTCGGTGATCCGCTTCTGCCAGGCGGTGAGACCGGCCGACAGGTCGGTGCCGCCGCTGATGGCCTGCCCTGCGGTGTCCTTGAACACCGAGTTCGAGTAGACCTGGAAGGGCAGGTACTGCCAGCCGGGGTTCACCTGGGCGGACGAGGCCGCGTAGACCTGGTTCGCCTGCTGGCCACCGAGGATGGCGATCTTCTTGTTGAGGAAGGCGGGGTCCTTGAGCAGCGCCGTGGTCGCCGGGAAGAGTCCGACGTCGGACAGCGCCTTGGTGGCGGCCGGGTCGGAGTTGAGCCATTCGGCGAAGGCCACCGCTGCGGCCTTGTTCTTGCTGGTCACCGGGACGGCATTGGAGGAGCCGCCGTTCTCGGCGGATGCCGTGCCGCCGGCCTCCCACTGCGGGACCGGGGCGGCGGCCCACTTACCGGCGGTCTGCGGGATGGTGGCGGCGATGGGCCCGGCACCCCAGGCGCCGGCGATCCACATGGCGTACTTGCCGCTGGACATGCCCTTCCACCACTCGTTGGTCCAGCCGGGCGTGGGGTCGACGAGGTGCTTCGACAGCAGGGAGGTCCACAGGGTGCTGACCTTCGTGGCGCCGGGGTCCTTGAGGTTGAGCGAGACCTTGGAGGACCCCGAGGTCTGGAAGGGCTTGCCGCCCGCCTGCCAGATGAGGCTGTCGACGCCGCCGGCGTCACCCGGGTCGATGGAGGCGATGTAGTGGTTGGGGTTCTTCGCGTGGATCTTGGCCGCGTCGTCGGCGTACTCTTTCCAGGTCTTGGGGGGTTGCAGCTTGAGCTTCTTGAAGATGTCGGTGCGGTAGAACATGGTCAGCGGGCCGGTGTCCTGGGGGACGCCGTAGACCCCGCCGTTGGTGGTGACCTGCGACCAGGCGGAAGCGGTGAACTTGTCCTTGAGGGACTGGACGTTGTAGTCGTTGAGGTTCACCAGTTGCTTCGACAGTGCCATTTCCGGCAGCGCGAAGTACTCGACCTGGGCGATGTCGGGGCCGCCGGTGCCGGCCTTGATGGCGGTCTGGAGCTTCGTGTACTCGGCGGGTCCCTGCCCCGCGTTGACCACGTTGACCTTGATCTTGGGGTGCAGCGCCTCGAACTTGGCGACGATCGGCTTGAGGTTGGGCGCCCAGGTCCAGAAGGTCAGCGTGGTCGGCTTGTCGAGCGCGCCGGCCGTCGGGGCTGCGGCCGGGTGCCCGGATCCGGAGCCGCCGCAGGCGGTCAGTGTGAGGGCCAGCGCGGCAACGGGCGCGGTGGCGAGGAGGATCCGTCTGCGGGACGGGCGGGTTGGGGACATGGCGGTGGTGCTCCTTTGCGCAGGGTGTGCGGTGGAGAGGGGCACGGGGCGAAGGGAAACCCCGGGGTGGGGAGAACTACTGCTTGACGCTTCCGCTGGCGAGGCCGGACTGCCAGAAGCGCTGCAGGAAGAGGAAGGCGACGATCAGGGGCACGATCGCCAGCACACTTCCGGTGACGATGAGCGGGTAGAGCTGGGCCGTGCCGACCGTGCTCTGTCCGCTGGCCTGGGTGTTCCACTGGTTCAGGCCCACCGTCAGGGGGAACCAGTGGGGATCGCTCAGCACGATCAGCGGCAGGAAGTAGTTGTTCCAGGTCGCGACGAGCGCGAACAGCAGCACCGTGACGAACCCGGGAGCCAGCAGACGCAGCGAGATGGTGAAGAAGGTCCGCAGCTCGCTGGAACCGTCGATACGGGCGGCTTCGAGCATGGAATCGGGTACGGCGTCCAGCGCGTAGACCCGCATCAGATACAGGCCGAACGGGCTGGCGAGCGCCGGGATCAGCACCGCCCAGGGCGTGTTGACGATGCCCATCTTGCTGAACATCAGGTAGGTGGGGACGGCCAGCGCGGTGGTGGGGATGGTGACGGCACCCAGGACCATGGCGAACAACGCGCTCTTCCCGCGGAACTCGTACTTCGCCAGCGCGTAACCGCCCGCTGTCGCGATGATCGCCGCTCCGCCGGCGCCCACCACCGAGTAGAGCAGGGTGTTGCCGAACCAGCGGAGGTAGATGCTGTCGTCGTAGGTGAGGACGTCGTGGACGTTCTGGAAGAAGTGGAAGTCGTCGCCGAACCACAGGCCGAAGCTGGAGAACAGGGACTTGGTGTCCTTGGTGCTGCTCATCAGCAGCCAGAACAGGGGAAGCAGGGTGTAGCCGAGCATCAGGAACATGGCCGCCGTCAGCGCGGTGCTGCCGCGCCGCCGCGAGGCACGCCGGCCGGAAGCAACGGGACGGCCGGGGCGGGTGTTGCGCCGGTGGGTGGGGGCCGTGGCGGTGGCGGTCACAGGACGCGCTCCTTCCGGGCGCTCCAGAGCTGGACCGCGTAGGCGATGATGGCCGTGACCACGCCGAGCAGGACGGCGACGGCGGCCGAGTAGTTGAACTGCTGGCCGTTGAACGCCAGGTTGTAGGCGTACATGTTGGGCGTGTAGCTGGTGGTGAGGACGTCGGGAGCCAGCGACTGCAGGATGTTGGGCTCGTTGAAGAGCTGGAAGCTGCCGATGATCGAGAAGATGACGGTCAGCAGCAGCGCTTGACGCAGCGCCGGGATCTTGATGCTCCAGGCCTGCCGGACCGCTCCGGCGCCGTCCATTTCCGCGGCCTCGTACAGCTCTTCCGGTACCGCACGCAGCGCCGCGTACAGGATGAGCATGTTGTAGCCGACGTACTCCCAGGTGTTGATGTTGCCGATGGAGGCGAGCATCCAGGACTTGGACAGCAGGTCGGGCATGGCGACGTGGAGGGCGTCCCCGACCTGGTGGACCAGGCCGAAGTTCGGGCCGTACAGGTACCCCCACATGAGGGCCGCCACCACGGCGGGGACCGCGTAGGGGATGAAGATGCCGATCCGGAACAGGCCGGCCCAGCGCAGCCGGCCGCTGTCGATGATCAGTGCGGCGAGCAGTGCGAGGCCGAGCATGATCGGCACCTGCACGGCGAGGAAGAGCGCCACCCGCGCCAGCCCCACGCGGAAGAGGGTGTCGCCGAAGGCCCGGGTGTAGTTCTCGAAGCCGACGAAGACGGTGCCGCCGATCAGCTGCTCCTGGAAGAGGCTCAAGTAGACCGCGTACAGCAGTGGGGCGGCAATGGCGATCGAGAAAACTACCAGGAAAGGTGCGAAGAGCACATAGCCGAACCGGCCGTGCGGGGAAGTCACCCCCCGGCGGGGCGGACGTGGGGGCGATGACAGCTTGCTCAAGGCTCTGGTCCTGTTCAGGCGGTACTGATGGGCCCGTGTTTGCGCAAACACGCTTGACTGGATGGGAGAGTGCCCGTGCTCTCTCCCGCGTGTCAAGAGGGTGTTACCAAAAGGAATCCGACGGGTGTCCAGTGGGGTCGAAGGTCCGGTTACGGTGCATTCCGGGCACTTCGAAGCCCTGACCTCCCCGTCTGAAGGTCCCAGGGGCACCGCATCCACGCCTGAATTGACTCCCAGAGGTGTTTGCGTCAACATCCGCAGTGAGAGCGAGCAGCCTGGACGGGCGAGGAGATCAAGGTATGAGCAGGGCAGGGAGCACCTCGGCCGGAGCTGCCGCTGAGGGAGTCCCTCCCGCGCGCACACGGCCGCCCTCGCAGGCGGACGTCGCCGCGCTGGCCGGTGTCTCCAGCCAGACCGTCTCCCGGGTCGCCAACGACAAGTCCAATGTCGACGAGGAGACCCGGCAGCGCGTCCTGGCCGCCATGCGGATGCTGGGCTACCGCACCAACACTGCCGCCCGTGCGCTGGCGACCGGCCAGTTCCGGATGCTCGGCGTCATCAGCTTCGACCTGAGTGCCCACGGCAACGCCCGGACGCTGCAGTCCATCGCCTCGACGGCCCAGGACGCCGGGTACTCGGTCAATGTCGCCGTGGTCAAGACCGCCACCGAAGGGGCGGTACGACAGGCGTTCTCGCAGCTCACCAGCCAGGCCGTCGACGGCATCGTGCTGATCGAGGCCCAGATCCTGGACCGCCCCGAGCTGCAGCTCCCTCCCGGAGTCCCGATCGTGATGGCCGACGGGAACCCTGGCCAGCGCTTCCCCGCGGTCGACAACAATCAGTTCGTGGGCGCCCGCGCCGCCACCGAGCACCTGCTCTCCCTGGGGCACGCCACGGTCTGGCACCTCGCGGGCCCACAGGACTCCTACTCGGCCCGCCACCGGGTCACGGCCTGGCACACGGCACTGAAGGAAGCCGGAGCCCCTGTCCCACCCGTGAGCTACGGCGACTGGAGCGCCGAGTCCGGCTACGCAATCGGCCGTGAATTCGCCGCCCGGGACGACATCACCGCGGTCTTCGCGGGCAACGATCACATGGCGATCGGCCTGATCCGGGCCTTGGCCGAGGCCGGTCGCACGGTTCCGGACGACGTGAGCGTCGTCGGCTTCGACGACATCGCCGAAGCCAGCTACCTCCAGCCACCGCTCACCACCGTCCACCAGGACTTCGAGGAAATGGGCCGTGCCTGCGTCGCCCTCCTGCTGCGCCAGATCGAGGGCGGCGAGTCGATCGCGGGACTGGTCGACTCCGTCGAGCCCCGCCTCGTCGTGCGCGCGAGCACCGCGCCGCCCTCGAAGCGCCCCAGGACGAAGAAGTCGTAGGAGCCCCTCTGGGCGGCGTCCCTAGATGGGATCCTGAACAAACTCTTGAATACCTTGGCAGGCGACAGCAGACCCAGCGCAATCCGACATGTTTGCGCAATCACCAACATCCACGAGCCTCATAGGATGAGGCTCGGCATACGGTGGGCTGGGCCAGCTCTGATCGGCCAGCGCAGGTCAGAAAGATGCGCTAGCTGTACCACTGGTTTCTGGCGAAAGCGGTGATGTGCGGCATGGCAGTTCCCGTCCCTGCCGGCGGGGCGTCGTCGCCCCGCGTGCCGTGGCTGGAATCAGGGTCGTGAGGCTTGTATCGGCTCGACAAGACGGCTTCTGACAGGCGGAAGGACTTCTGTAAAGAGGCTGGTCAGATCCCTGTTCTGTCAGCCCCTGGTCGCCAGAGCAGGTGGCCCGGGTGGTGCTGTTGTTCGGTTCGCGCTTGGGTTACCGGTAGTTCGTTACTGACTTCGGCTCGTCAGGGTGACGTTGGGATGTCGAGGGCGAGGCCGGTCCCGGTGATGAAGCCGTCGAGGGTGTCGGGCCGGTACTGGAGGCGTTTGAGCCGGTTACGGACGAGCGCTTCTAAGCGGTCGAGGGCGACGACGGCGAGGTTAGCCAGGCTGCGCTTGACGTGCGCTCATACCCCCTCGACCGGGTTGAGGTCGGGCGAGTAGGCGGGCAGCAAGAACACCGTCAGCCACTCACGCTCGGCGATCAACTCATGCATGGCGTGGGAGACGTGGGTGTTCAGCCGGTCCCACACCAGCACGATCGGCGCCTTGACGAGCTGGTGGGTGCCGTCGATCAGCGCGATGAAGTCGCGCTCGCCCATGCTGCGGCGCTTGCCCTTGCCCGCAGGGTGGGTGCGCAGGCGGTGGCACAGCCGAGTGCGGGAGCCCGGCCGGATCGCGATGAGTCCCGCCACCGACCGGCGCCCCGAGCGCCGCCCGCTCTCCGTCACCTGCGGTGTGTGGCCGCGCCGGCCCCAGGTGCGTCCTTTGGGCGGCCGCCGGGTGAAGCCTGCCTCGTCCTCGAAGCAGACGTAGCCTGGTCGGCTGCGATGGCCGACCTCTGCGGCGAGGCGGGCTCGTTGCGTGGCGGGCCGTAAAGCCTCCGGTCGCATGACCACGCCCTTGCCGTCGACCTCCATGATCAGCAGCACATCCCGGCTGGAGGGGACGGGGATGTGCTGTTGGTAGAAGGAGTCGATGTCACCAGACGCGGCGGCCACGAGCTGTTCGAGGCGACGCTTGCCCAGCACTCTTCCGCAGCGCCGCTCAATCGCCGTCTGAGCCTGGTCGAACGAGCCCCGCACCGCCTCGAGGAGTGCGAGCCGCCGCAGGCCCATCGAGTGCTCGCCCGAAGGCAGCGACAGCGCCCGCATCGGCCGGATGGACATTGGCCATCGCTGGATCCCGATACGCCATGCGCTCCACGTGCACCAGGCCGAACATGCAGGCCAGCCAGCGTGCGTGACCTGTCTCCCGCCACGGACGCAGCCGCCCGTCCGAGCTGACCACCCGTGGCCGCGCTTCCCGCCGCGCTGCCTCTTCTTCCCTGCGAGCCCGCAGATCCAGATGGTCCTGCAGCAGCTGCCACAACAGCCCTCGCCCGACCTGCTCCAGGTGTTCCTCCAGCTCAGCATGGGTCCACGACTGGGCTGGCTTGCCTTGCAGGGTGCATAACAGCGATTCGAAGGAACTGACCGAGCGGACAAACACGTCAGCACTTCACGCTTGTGGCATACGGTTCCTTCCCGGGGCTCTTCTCGTGCTGCGTCGATTTTGTTGGCACCTTCGACTCTAGGGAGAAGAGCCCCTCCCTCAGGAGGAGTTGGACGCTGTTTCCGCCTTGCGGCGAGCCGGAACGAACAGGCCCGGATCCCCCTCGACCAGCCAGCCCCTGGCGACCAGCCGCTTCAACTTGCCCCGCGTGCCCCTCGATCTTCCCCACCTCGACGGGCAGCCGATCCTCGGCACGACCTGCTTGGCCCGCACCGGTCCAGGCGCATCCCGGACCACCTCCACGATGTCCCGGTAGATCCTCGGGAGTGCACTCGTGTCCATCCCCGGCCGCCAGTGGGGCACCGCCAGCATCCCACCACCTGCCGCTCGGCTCCGGCGTACGCGGATGGCTGCTGGGTCTCGTCCGCCGCTGCGGCTTCTGGCTCCGTGTCCATCGAGGCAGATGCACCAGCTGACATCTCGGCCATCACCTCGGACACCGTCTCCCGAGCGATCCGCAACCGTTCCAGATTCTCCCGAGCCGCTTCCAACCGGGCGGTCACTTCGGCCAGTTGCTCCTCAAGATCCTCCACACACACCCGGGCAGTCGCCTCCCGGGCCTCCAGCTCCGCGAACAATGAGCCCATCCCAGTCGCCTCCTCCACCGCCACGGTAGAGAGGGACTCATCCGAGCACACCCCGATCAGCCTCGATCTACGGCTACTTCCCATCAGAGGAACCGCACCCATCGCCAAAACTATCCTCACCCTGGAGCGGCAACGCTGAAGAAGCTCAGTTGAGCAGTATTTCTGTGCATGCGTCCACCGCGGTCACCCCTGGATGTGGCTGCTACGTGCACCGGCGTCCTATGTGGTGATGCGGACGAGGCGCTTGTGGCAGCAGATAGCCGCGGCGAGCCCGAGAAATGCCAGGTAGTTGCGGGGATGACGCTCGTAGCGGGGGCTGCGTCTGCGGTAGCCGGACAGCCACGACATCGTCTTCTCGATCACCCACCTGCGACGGCCCAATCGTTCGCTGGACTCGATGCCTTTGCGGGGGATTCCTGTGGCCGGGGCGTGCAAATGCACTCTTCGGCCCCGCAGTTCATGGAGTGGGGGCCGCGCTCCCGGCCAGGGCGCGGCCCGTCGCCTCAAAGGGTCCGCAACGGCTACACCCAGCCGCGTTGAGAAGCCCGCATCCCCAGCTGGAACCGGCTCGCCGCCCCCAGCCGCTCCTGCAGCTCGCTCACCCGCCGCCGCAGGGTCCGCAGACTCACCCCCAGATGGCGAGCCACCGCCTCGTCCTTCATTCCGGCCGCCAGCAGCCGGGTCAACGTCCTCTCGCTCTCGGAGAGTTCACTGTCGTCGGCCGCCTGGCCCAGCGGAGCCGCCTGCTGCCAGGCCATCTCGAAGAGCTTCTGCAGGGCCTCGGTCACCGCCGAGTGCCAGACCACGACCGCGCAGTAGCCGCCGGCCACGGAGGCGGTCAGCGGCAGCAGCGCCCGGCATCCGTCGACCACCAGCAGCTTGAGCGGCACGGAAGGCAACACCCGGGCCTGCTCGCCGAGTTCGACCATCCTCAAGGCGCGGGACAGGACCTTCGGATCCTCCAGGCCGGTCGCCGCGTAGATCCCTCGAGAGACGATCCCGCGGTTGAGCAGATCGGCCTGGAGATCCACCTGTGGAGCGGGCGGGGCGAGATACGGCGGTGTGTCGAAAAGGCACACCTCGTGCTCCGCGCGCGCGTACATCTCCTCCAGGCGTGCCGCGATGGCGCCCTCGCCAGAGGCCACCTCGATCAGCCGGGACGGCTCCTCGCGCAGCAGCCCTGCCTCGTACGCGGTCGCCATCTCCTCGGCGGTGGCGGCCAGCAGTTCGGACTCCGTCTCGCGCCGCCGGATCAGCGCGCGGATCGCCACCCGGGGGTCGACCGCCCGTAATCCGCCCATGGAGTCCGGTGGTTGCAGCAGCCCGAGCGTGAGCAGCCGGTTGCAGGCCTCGCGGACCCGGGCCGGGGAGGCACCGGTCAGCAGCGCCCAGCCGGCCGCGCCGGCGTCGGGCTGGCTGAGGATGGCCTGGTACAACAGCTCGTCGAACGCGGAGACCCCCACCGCGGCCCAGGGGCTCGCGGCAGGGGTCTCCCTTGCCGTGTCGTATGCCGTGTTCACCATGGCCCGGCACGGTAGACGATCTTTGTTAAGAATTTTCGCAATGTTTGGCGGCGGTCGCCTACTTCAGGCCGAACGCCCGTACGACCGTCTGGTCGACCGTGTTGCCGTCCCGGTCGGCGGCCCGTACGCGCAGCGACACGAACCCGGCCCCCTTCTTCGGGTGCTTGAGCTCCGCCTTGCCGTTCTTGACCTTCACTTCCTTCCAGGAGGTGCCGTCGTCGTACGAGACCCAGGCCTTCAGGGAACTGGCGGTGACGCCGCCCGACTGATTCCGGACGGAGAGGCCGAGTTTCGACGTGTGCCCGGTCTCAGCACTGTTGAGGAGGTTGAGCCCGGCCACGTCGTAGTCGACCGAGAGCAGCCCGAGCGCCGTCTGCTGGTCCGTGTGCGCCGAGGCGAAGGACCATTCGGTGTGGGTGCCGGTGGAGTAAGCCGCCCAGTCGGCCGTGCGCTGCGTGTCGACCACGAGGCGGTACGAGGACTTCGCCGCCGGGACGGTGAAGGCGCCGTAGCCGCCGAGTGCGGTGTCGCCGACCAACTGCCCGTCCGCGTACAGCTTGCCCTTCGCGGTGTCCAGGACGTTGTCCACGGATCCGTAGTGGTCCGGTGTGGAGTCGCTCAACTCCGGGATGCGGAAGGTGAGTTTGTCACCGGTGCGCTGGGAGAGGCCGTACCGCTGAGCGGTCGCCGGGCGGACGACCTGGCCCAGCCAGTCCTCATCGGGCTGCTTGCCCGCCTTGTCGAAGGTCCGCAAGGCCCCCCACTGAGGCTGGGTCGCCTTCCAGTTGGGATAGACGGCGTGCCAGATCCGGGTGTCGGAGACGTTGTAGTACTCGGTGCGCTCCGTGCCGAGCTGTACGTTGCTGGTGGTCGCGATGTCGGCCCCCTGCCAGGGGCGGTACCGGTACACGGCGTCCTTGCCGACATCACCGGCCCGGGCCCCGTGGTAGCGAACCGTCTGCTTCACCGTGTTGGAGCTGTTCAGGTTGTACGTCTGGTTGGCCGAGACGGCCCCCACCTGCGGGAACATCACGTTGTACACGTACGGACTGACCGGAGTGCCGGTCAGCTTCAGCTTGACCTTCTTCCCGCTCTTCAGCAGGGCGCCGAGCTTCGCGCCGTCCTCGCCGGTGGCGAGCATCAGCGGGATGGTCATGCTCTGCACGGAGCCGAGCCAGTACCCGGGCGTCTCCTGGTAGGCGAGGACGTAACCGGCCCCGGCCGCGGTCGCGTTGGTCAGTGCCTCGTCCGCCGTCGTACCGGCGCTCACGTGGACGACCGCCACCTTGCCCTTGACGTCGAGTCCCTTGAAGTCGGCCGCGGTTCCGGCGCCCGCGTCCACCGCCCGCACTGTGTGATCACCGCTGACCTTCACGGGGAGGCCGCTGTACGTCTGCGCGTAGTCGAGGGGAAGCGCGTACTTCTCCGGGCTGGTGACGCTCGCCGTCAGCTCCTTGGCGTACAAACGGAACTTCGAGGAGAACTCGAACATGCCCTGGGTGACCTTCTCGGTGGGCGCCACATAGACGTGGTCGGTCCACCAGCCCTGGCTGTAGGCCACCCCCAAGCCAGTGCCCGGGCCTTCCCGGTGCCAGGTGGTGGTGAAGCCGCGGAACTCGGAGTCCTCCTTGGTCTTCGGCTTGATCTCGACCGCCTTGCGGGCGTCGAGGACGACCTCGGTGTCCTTGTCGACCTTGATCTCCGGATCGCCGACGATCGAGGTGTTGATCTCCAGTCCGGCCGCGTCCCGCTGGGAGATCCAGGACGCCGTGGAGTACGTACCGGCCGGCACCTTGAAGGTGTAGCCCTGGCCGATGAACCCGTAGGTGTCGGGGTACGCGCCGTTCAGCTCCTGCAGCATGAAGAGCGACGCGGAGGTGGACGGCTTGCCGTCGCGGCCCAGCAGCGACACCTTCAGGTCGTAGGTCTTCGGCAGCTTCTCGAAGCCGACGGCCGTGGTGACGAGGACACCGTCGGCGCTCGCGGTGATGTGGCCCGTGTACCGGCCGACCGCCTCCTTGGCCGGGTCGACCGTGACCGAGACGGTGGCGGTGCCCTTCGCCGGGACGGTGACCGTGTCCGCGTTCAGTGCGGCGTCGTGAAGTGACGAGGACACCTTCAACTCCACCGCTTTGTCCGTGGTGTTGGTGTACGTGATGTCCTTGGTGGCGACCTCGGTGTCGGCCTCCTCGTACTTGCCGAAGCTCAGTGTCGGGGTCGCGAAGACGCCCTGATTCACCGCCCGTACGGCGTCGACCCGGCCGTCGCCCTGCTCGAAGACGCCGGCGTCCGGCATGGTCTTCGCCGTGGTCGCCAGCGCCTGCTTGATCTGCTGGCCCGTCCAGTCCGGATGGGCCTGGGCGACCAGCGCCGCGGCGCCCGCGACGTGCGGGGTCGCCATCGAGGTACCGCTGGACGTCGTGTAGTAGTCGTCGACCGGCGTACCCATGGTGGTGCCGGCGGCGCGGGCCGCGGTGATGTTCACGCCCGGCGCGGTGATCTCCGGCTTGATCGCGGAGTCGCCGGCGCGCGGGCCCCGGCTGGAGAAGGAGGCAAGTTTGTCGGACTTGTCGACGGCGCCGACTGTAAGCGCCGAGTCGGCGATGCCCGGGGTGCCGACGGTCTGCTCGGCCGGACCGGAGTTGCCCGCCGCGATCACGAAGAGGGTGCCGGTGGACTCGGACAGCTCGTCGACGGTCTCGCTCAGGATGTCGGAGGGGCCGGTGGCGTCACCGCCCAGGGACATCGACACGATCTTCGCCCCGGAGTGGGCCGCCCAGTCCATGCCCGCGATGATCCACGAGTCCTGGCCGTGGCCGGTGTTGTCGAGCACCTTGCCGACGAACAGATCAGCGCCCGGCGCGACGCCCTTGCGCTTGCCGTCCGAGGCCGCGCCGGAGCCGACGATCGTGGACGCCACATGGGTGCCGTGGCCGAAGCCGTCCTGCACCGTCTCGTCCGGTACGAAGCTCTGCGTCTCGGCGATCTTCCCGGCCAGATCCGGGTGCCCGGTGTCCACGCCGGTGTCCAGGACCGCGACGTCGACGCCCTTGCCGTCGTAGCCCGACTTCCACACCTCGGGTGCGCCGATCTGCGGCACGCTGACGTCGAGGGACGCCTGCACCTTGCCGTCGAGCCAGATCTTGTCGATGCCCTCGCCGAGCTGCTTCGCGGCCTTCGTGGTGGGTGCGGTGCCGAGCGCGGGAGCGATGTCGGCCCAGAACGAGGTCGACTTCTTCGCGCTCAGCGCGGCCCCGTCGATCGCGGGCAGCTTGAGCGTCCGGCGTGCGCCCTCGGGGGTCGCGCTGCCGCTCTTGTACGTCGCGATCACCGGCGTGGTGCCGGTCTTCGAGTCCGCGTACCCCTGCTTCACGAGCTGGGTGACGTTGAACAGGGTCGGATCGAGACGGCCCGCCTTCACCAGCGGGATCGCGTCCGCCGGCAGGACGCTGACCTCGCCGTCGCGCTCGGTGGACAGGAAGGTGGCGGCCTCACGGCCCTTGCCGCGCTCGATGTCGACGGCGGACTTGCCGTCGGGCCCGGTGGTGACCGAAACCGTGTCGCCCGTGATGAGGGTGACGGTCTGGGTGTCGGCGTGTGGTGCCGGCGTGGTGGCCGGCTGGTCGAACGGGGACGCGGGACCGGCCGCCGCGGGCGTGACCGCCCCGGCGAGCAGCCCGGCCGCTCCTGCCACGACCCAAAAGGCGTGGAGTCTTCGCATGTGTGGACGTCCTCCCCTGAACGCTGAAACGCCTCCGCTCTCGTGGAGCGGAAGCCAGTACTCAGAGTGAGTGCCGTGCGCAAAGCGACTCAAGTGATTGCTGTGGCCAGGGAGTGCCAATGCCTTTCTCGGCCACGAGGGTTGACGGGCGGACAGGGCGTCGGCGGGGCTCGTCCTGTGACGGTGACGGGGTGCGTCGCCGCATCCTCAGGCGCAGCCGGATCACGGCGCGCTGATGGGGCCCGTGGGGCAGATTGGGTGCGGGGGCTGCCGACAACGATTCTTGCTTCTACGGTGCTGGTATGGGCAAAGAACGGGGTGCCCCGACTGAGGGCCTTGACCCAAGGCCGGGTAGTTGGCGTATTTCCGCTGGTGGCAAGGGAGTTCGGTGTCGGGTAGGAACGCGGGCAACGGGGCCGCGTTGGTCAGGTAGTCCGCCAAGACTTCCGGCCGTTGAGGAGCTGAAGCGCTCCGGGTCTGATGGAGGCTCTGAAGCGCCCCGGGTTCGGTAGAGGTGGCGGACTGTCCCTGGTGGGGCGGTGCCCGGGCGGGTCATGCTCGGGTGAGCACGATCTTCTTTCCACCGGCCCGTCCGGTAACCACCCGGGCGAACGCAGCCGGTCCTTCGCTCAGCGGCAGGGATTCCGGTGCGAGTTTCAAGATTCCCGAGGCGGCCTGCTCTGCCAGCTGGACAAGCTGCGTGGCGTTGGGCTCGACGTAGAGGTCCCAACTCGTGATGCCTCGTTCCTCCGGAGGCGCGTCCGAGGTCAGGGAGCACAGTCGGCCGCCATCCCGCACCAAAGGCAGGGCGGCGTCCGCCGTGCTGGTGGCGATGATGAGGGCGGCCTCGAACCCGCCGCGTACCTTGGCCGACCAGGTCGGGTCGTGGTAGTCGACGACCTCCATCGCTCCCAGACCGAGCAGGCGCTCTGCGGCGGCAGCAGACGCGGTCGCGGTCACCTCGATGCCCTTGGCCGCAGCGAGCTGGATGGCCAGGGCTCCGGTGGCCCCGCCTCCGTTGGTGATCAGGAGCCGGTGTCCTCGGCTGAGGCCCAGCTTCTCCAGGGCCTGCACCGCGGTGAGTCCGTTGACCGGCAGCGCCGCCGCGTGCACGGCGTCCAGCCCGGGTGGGCAGCCTGCTGCGTGATCCGCGTTGATCAAAATGCGTTCGGCCCAGAAGCCGCTTCCCCCGGGCAGCGGGGCCTCGTGTGCGAGCACCCGGTCGCCTACGGCAAACCCGGTGACACCCGCGCCGACGGCCAGCACCTTGCCCGCGCCCTCCACTCCCAGCGCCGCCGGCGGGCGCAGCCCCACGTCCCAGCCAGCGCCGTCTAGCAGTTCGTCCCACGGGCCGACCCCGGCCGCCTCAACCGCCACCAGGATCTGGCCGGGCCCGGGAGAGGGCCTGGCGGCGCATCAGCTCGCGGCCCGGACGGTACCGCTTGCGGTGGTGCCAGGACGCCTCCACCAGCAGCCGACGGGCGTGACTGTTGCCGGTCTTGGTGATCGGACCCTGCACCCGACGCTCTCCGCTGGAGGCCTCCGAGGGCACCAGTCCCAGATAGGAACCGATGGTGGCGCCGGTGAACCGGTGCCAGTCGCCGACCTCGACGGCCAGACCGAAAGCGGTCAGCTTGCTGATCCCGCGCAGGCACCCCAGCCGCCCCACCACCGGCGCGAACGGCGAGGCAGCGGCCATCTGCTCGATGGCCCCGTCCAGCCGCCCGCGGCGGGCATAGGTG
This sequence comes from Streptomyces sp. NPDC001617, assembly GCF_053596855.1. Lineage (NCBI taxonomy): Bacteria > Bacillati > Actinomycetota > Actinomycetes > Kitasatosporales > Streptomycetaceae > Streptomyces > Streptomyces sp. NPDC001617. The sequence continues at coordinate 4,946 of NZ_JBSFHA010000118.1, read as the reverse complement.
CTCAGCACGGTGTCGAAGGCTTCCTCGAAGGCCAGTTGCACACCGAGCCGGTCGAAGGAGAGCGAGCGCAGCCAGCCCTCGTGCTCCTGCGTCCAGGCCGTGCCCTGCCACACCAGGCCATAACGCAGCAGCAGTTTGGACAGCCGGCGCCTCGCCCGCATCAGATCCCCGCGCACGTCTTCACGCGCTCGCACCAGATCCCGCGCGGCCTCCTCCGCCTCGGTGGGCACCCGCACGACCGGGACTTCCCCGATCCGCAGCAGCCGGGCCAGCCGCTCGGCATCCCTCCGGTCGGTCTTGACCCGGTCACCCGGCGGCCGCTCGACCTTCGACGGCGTCACCACCACCCACCGCACACCCGCCGCCGTCAACGCCCTGGCCAGCCCGAACCCGGTCGGCCCGGCCTCGTACGCCACCGCCACCGGAGCGGGCAACGACGCCACCCAGGCCAGCACCGCCTCCGTTTCCGGCGCCAACCGCAGCGACCGGATCTCTCCTGAAACTCCATCGATCGCGGCCCCAACGACCGAACGGGCGTGAACATCCAGCCCGGCATACGTACGCTCGAACATGGCCGGCACCTCCCGCAATTGCGGCTCTACCGCCACTCAGAGTGGCGGCAACCCGCGCCAACTTGCGAGTGAGGCGCCGGTTCTCCATACGGTCTAGTGGCCCAGGCATGTGGTCCACTTGAAGAGTGACTGAATGGGCCAATCGTGGAATAGATCTACACCTGGACCTTGGGTTGGGTCGGGGCGTACGTCATCGTGTCGAGGAGTGAAAGTGCCGCTCACGCTGCCGCAGCAGGCGGTCCCGCAGCTCATTCGACACGATCCACGGCGACGTCCCCACATCGAAACCTAAGGGTCAACTCCCTTCTCAGACACGGCGATCAGCGCCGATTCACCTCATTGCGTTAGCAGTTGTTCGCCGCTGTTCGATGGACTGCTGCCAGGAGGGGCCTGGGTGTAGGCCACTCAGGCCGCTTGGTGCTCAACTCGTAGATGCACACCGGCTATCGGTGCAGCTTGCGCGACAGTCAGGTGGGCGATGCCTACATGGGGGGACGATTGCCTTCTCAGTAGGAACGTCGCCGAGCGAGGACGTCAACGTTGCGGGTCTGCTTTGTAGAGATGACCAGCTTGAACCAAGTTGCCTTCCCCGCCGAGCAGGGATTCGCGCCCCACCCTGTGGCCAATGCAACGACGAGGAACAGGCCGCGCCCATGCTCGTCCGTGGACGGGGGCTGAGACGGAGCTACCGGGGTGGGGTCGGCATCAGTGACTTCCACGCGGAGCCGCTACCCGGTCCACCGTACACACACCACGTATGCGGCCTTCGTGTACGTGCCCGCGTTCGCGACCAGCTCTCCAGTGAGCGGCTTCAAGACATGGGTCAGTTCTTCGTCCAGGGCCGGCCCGAGCTTCTGAGCACGGTCCACAACATGGTCCCGTGCTGCTGCACCGCCTCCTCCAGAGCCGGCCCACTCTGGGGCTACGTCACCCCGCTGTAGATCCGGCAGCGACAACGAGCAAGGACACGCCCTCGCGGCGTAAGCATTGAGTGTCCAACATCACGGGAAGACTTCTGATTCAGGATTGAGGCGCGCTAACGAGGCATCAAAGGCCAGGTCAGTGACCATACTTGAGGAGGCGGGGACGTCCCGCGGTGGCCTGATGGGGAGCGGCAAGGTGAGTGGTGTCGGCGAGGGGCTGGCCAAGGCTGAGGTGCGGCTCAAGTGGGATCCAAGTCCGTATGGGGAGCCGCCTCGGCACCTCGACATCATCGCCGCGACCTACTCGGCGGACGATCCCTACGGGCGTCCGGTGTACGTCGTTCATTACGAGAGCCGGTCGCCGGACGGCACGATCAACATGAGCCGGCACAGCGAGACCGGCATGGGCTTCGGGTTCGTCGAGGCGATGGCGTTGGAGTTCGACCGGATGTCCTCCGCCTACGGGCGGGTGGTGGTCGGCGTGGCCATCCACCAGGACGGCGGGCCCCGTACGTTCGGCGACATCTCCAACGCCGGGGTGGTCGTTCTTGAGGGTTACCGGCAGCTGCTGGCCGACGACTTCGGGGGCGTCGCCGATGCCACGGCCGCGACGGTCGCCGAGTTCACCTGGGACGCGGCCGGCGCGTGGGAATTCCGGAAGATGGTCCGGGGATTCGACAGTGACCCGGTGCTCTTCACCGCGGAGATGGGCAGCGTCGGGCAATGAGATCGTTTCATCCTGAAGTTGCAAGTCACGGGGCTGGTGTGGCCGGTCATGGGCGTGCTCATGCTGGTCGGCGGCGTGATCGGTAGCAGCTGATCGTCTGGTCATGGAGTGATTCGCCGGAACTGGGGCCGCGGGGAGTCCGTGCCGTCTACTGCCCACGGAATCAAGGGAGTTCACGGGGCGGGAGAGGGGGGCGGAGGGTGGCCGCGGTGCTGACGTGGGTGATTCAGCGGCGGGTCGTGCTGGCGGACCGGGTCGAGCAGCTGCGCAAGGAACTCGCGGAGGCGGAAGCCGAAGCGGCCCGCCTGACGGCGGCCGCAGCAGCGGGCCGTTGCAAGGCGCGAGGCACACCAGCGCCACCGTCGGCGGCCGAACACGTCGGAGAGGCGCTGGAGCGGATCGCAGCCTAGGTGGCGGCGCAGCGCACTTGAAACGCGCTGCACACACGTGTCGTGCCTCACTATCGGGGCCGCTGGGCAACCCTTCCGGAGCTGGAATCTTCTCCTTGGGATGAAGATCCTGAAGAGGCGGCCTCGCCTACTCATACTCCTGACCCTGGCCGTGGTGGCGGCCGTGACGGTGACCGTCGTCATGGTCATCCAGGCGAACAAGATGGAGACGCTCTCCCCGCGCGAGGAACGTGACCGGGCTGCGTCTGGAGCAGTCGTACCGTCGGGGCAGGTGGACTGCCGGAAGGTCAAGTGCATCGCGCTCACCTTCGACGGCAACCCGGGCGAACCCACCGACCGACTGATGGACCTCCTGAAGGAGTACAAGGCGCCGTCGACGTTCTTCCTTGAGGGCCGGCGCATCCACAAGTTCCCGGACGTGGTGCGGCGGATCGCCAAGGACGGCCACGAGATCGGGGACCACACCTGGACGCACGCGGTGCTGACCGATGTCTCTGATGCGCAGATCCGCGACGAGCTGCGCCGCACGGCACGGGCCATCTCCAGTATCACCGGCAGCGAGCCGACGCTGATGCGCCCGCCCCAGGGCCGCACCGACGACCGCGTCTCCAAGGTCTCGAGAGATCTGGGGATGGCGCAGGTGCTGTGGACGGTGACCGCGAAGGACTACGAGACGGACGACACCGCGCTGATCACCAAGCGCGTGCTCGCGGGCGCCGGCCGCGACGGGATCATCCTGCTCCACCCGCTGCACAAGGGCACCGTGCCGGCCATGCCTTCCATCCTGAAGGCGCTCAGCAAGCAGGGCTACACCTTCGTGACCGTCTCCCAGCTGCTCGCTCCGGCCAAGGCCGAGCCCGGCAAGATCTACAAGTGACTGACTGACGTGCGGAGCGTACGCCTTCTTGGGCCCCTCGCCACCACGGGAGCGGCGGCCACCGGTTCCGCCGAACTCCGGTGACTCGTTCGGCATCCCATTTCAGGTGTGGCCGGTCGTGGGGGTGCTTGTGCTGGTCGGCGACGGGATCGGTAGCAGGTGATTGCCCGTCACCGGGAGACTTCCGTGCGGGTGAGGATGAGCAGGGCCCGCAGCAGTGCGCTGGCGTGACGGAATTGAGGCGGAGCTTGGTGAGCACGCGCCAGTTCTTCAAGTCGGCGAAGCCGTGTTCGCTCGCGGCGCGTTCGCGGGCCACGAGCTTGTTCGCCTCCTCCTGCGCGGCGGTCAGCCGTCGGCCGCGGGCGGCGCGGTAGCCGGTGATGATCACCGGGTTGTCGGGGTCGTCGTCGAGGCCGAGGAAGCCAAGGTCGGCGAACGCGCCGATGCCTGCTTCGCGCAGGTGGGCGGTGATGCGGTCGTGCCGGGCGGCAGTGACGTCATGGGTGCGGCCGCGCCGGGCGCCCGAGACCCATATCAGATTGCCGTGCTCGTCGGTGAAGGCGAGGACATGCAGGCCGTGCATCTTGCGTTTGCCGGAGTAGTTCGGGCGGTTGTCGGTGCCGGGTGGGTATCAGGGTGCCGTCGATGAGCACGACGGCACCGCCCCGCTTGACGATCTTCTTCAGGGTACGGTCCAGGTTCGCAGATCCCGAGGGCTCGCCGCCACCGCCCGCGAAGCCGGCGCCGCCGACCCTGAACAGCTCGGCGAGCAGCTCGCGCTGCTCATCGACGGCGCCGCGGCCCGCACCCGGGTCCTCAACGCCGACGCCTTCCCCACCGCCGCCGCCATCGCCGCCGTCCTCATCGACAATGCCATCCCCGCCAAAGCCAGCGATGACCGGCGACGGGAGGAAGTGCCAAGTTGACTTGGCACTCCGTGGCCGGGCTGGACGCGCTGCCGGTCGCGCGGCTGCACCCGCTGGTACGCGACACCAGCCGCCCGGCACCTGGCCCGGACCTGCTGGCTTTTACGGAACTGGCCGCTCGCCCACGCTGCCGTAGTGCTGAACAGCCTCAGTGCTCTGCCGGACACCTCAACGGCACGGGAGCCCTGTGTGTTGCGGACCTCGCCCTCACCCTGCCACCGTCACCGGATCAGTGGCCACGCTGAAAATGCTCAGTGAGCCAAGCTCCGACGAGACAGACCCCTCCCAGCGAACATCCGCCGTTTCCCACCGCGGGTCTGAGCTTTTTGCCGACGTCAGGCTGGGATCACGGGCGGCGGCTACACACGCTCAGCTGGCCAAAGTTCCCTGGTGGACATACATCCGCCAGCCCGTCTCAGGGCTTGATCAAGTTCCCTGAGCGTCCGGGTTGGTGATGCCCAGGAGCGGGAGGGTTCGTTCGGGCTGATCGCGGATTGCGCGGGTGGTCTTG
>NZ_JBSFHA010000117.1:0-30298 GCF_053596855.1 Streptomyces sp. NPDC001617 | reverse complement strand
AGCAGAGGTCACGTGACGTCGGCGTGCCGGCATGTCTTCCGGGTGGGGCCGGACATGCCGGTTGGGCGCGGCCGGCAGAGGTGAAAGCGGTGGGGCCGGGCATGCCGAAGGGCCGCGCCCTGGGTGGGGCGGCCCTTCGGGTGGGTTCAGACGGTCAGACCGCGATCGCGACCTCGGCGAGTGCGCCCTTCTCGGCGACGACGACCGTGCGGTCGGCCGTGCCGCCGGGGACCAGGGCGCGGACGGTCCAGGTGCCCTCGGCCGCGTAGAAGCGGAACTGGCCCGTCGCCGAGGTCGGGACCTCGGCGGTGAACTCGCCGGTCGAGTCCAGCAGACGGACGTAGCCCGTCACCGGCTCGCCGTCCTTGGTCACCTGACCCTGGATCGTGGTCTCACCGGGCTTGATCGTCGAGGCGTCCGGGCCGCCGGCCTTCGCTCCACACATGTCTTTCTCCATCAGGGGTCTGACCGGAAGGAAGGCCGGTCGGTCGGATTCTTGCGGGTGGGGTGACTTACTTGTTGGCGCCGAGCTCGATCGGGACGCCGACGAGGCTGCCGTACTCGGTCCAGGAGCCGTCGTAGTTCTTGACGTTCTCCACGCCCAGCAGCTCGTGCAGGACGAACCAGGTCAGGGCCGAGCGCTCACCGATACGGCAGTAGGCGATCGTGTCCTTGGCCAGGTCGACGCTCTCCTCGGCGTAGAGCTCCTTGAGCTCGTCGTCCGACTTGAACGTGCCGTCGTCGTTGGCGTTCTTCGACCACGGGATGTTGCGGGCGGACGGGACGTGACCCGGACGCTGCGACTGCTCCTGCGGCAGGTGCGCGGGGGCGAGCAGCTTGCCCGAGAACTCGTCGGGCGAGCGGACGTCCACCAGGTTCTGCGAGCCGATCGCCGCCACGACGTCGTCGCGGAAGGCGCGGATCGACTTGTCCTGCGGCTTGGCCGTGTAGGAGGTCTCGGCGCGCTCGGGGACCTCCTCGACCAGCTCGCGGGCGTCCAGCTCCCACTTCTTGCGGCCGCCGTCGAGCAGCTTGACGTTCTCGTGGCCGTACAGCTTGAAGTACCAGTAGGCGTACGACGCGAACCAGTTGTTGTTGCCGCCGTAGAGGATCACCAGCGTGTCGTTGGCGATGCCCTTCGCCGACAGGAGCTTCTCGAAGCCCTCCTGGTCGATGAAGTCGCGGCGGACCGGGTCCTGGAGGTCCTTGGTCCAGTCGATGCGGATCGCGTTCTTGATGTGGTTCTTCTCGTAGGCGGACGTGTCCTCGTCCACCTCCACGATCGCGATGTTCGGGTTGTCGAGGTTGGCCTCGACCCAGTCGGCGTCGACCAGGACGTCGCTGCGGCTCATGCTCTTTCTCCTCCGGGGCAGTTGCGGCGGGGCGTGCGGAAGTGTGCGCGGGGCGCACGGATGCCTGAGAGTGCCAAGGCAGGGGGATGCGGAGGTCGGTGCCGTCCGCTCAGAAGGGGCGACAGAGCATGGCGGCGACGCGGCACAGGTCTACTGCCCGCCGCTTCGTGAGGTCCGCCTGTCGCTTCATGTCGTCGATCGTAGGGACGCACAGCGGGGCGTGTCACCGGCGTGTCGTATGGTGAGATGCGATCGTCCGGAATATGGGATGCGATCTCCCCCTGGGCCGTCGCCGCGCGGCTTCCGGGCGGATGTATCGGTCGTCACATCGGTAGTACATCTACGGTGCGGACGCGGATGTCTCATCCCTCGGACACCTGGTGTCCACCGAACGCCGTACTACCCCGCCAGCTTGACGTTCGAACCCTTCACCGTGATCTCCACACCGTTCTTCGCGGCCTGCACACTGTCCAGCTTCACACCGCCCGGCAGCCGGTCGATGGTCTGCTGGAAGTCGGTGATCGAGCGGATGCGGGAGTCGGCGAGGTCGACGACCAGCTTGGGCAGGTTGTCGGCGTGCACCTTCACCGTGTCGCCGTCCACCGTCACCGTGGAGAGCACGGGGTACGTCTGCGAGGCGCCGGCGACGGTGACCTTGATGTCGACCTTGATCTTGCCGTTGCCGCCGTCGGAGAGGCCCACGACCTGCGCCTTGACGCCCGGGAAGAGGTCCGTCGGCTCGGACTTGGCCGCCTTGAGCAGCTCGTCGTAGGCGATGGTGGCGGTGCCGGTCGCGGTGGTGGCGGTCGCGGAGCTGTAGTCGCCGGAGAAGGAGACGCCCTTCATGTCGGCCTTGAGGTCGTCGATACGGATGCTCTTCGCGCCGCTCGTGCTGCTGCCCGCGGTGCCGGTGGCCGCGTCGGCCTCGTAGTCCTTGATGCTCAGCTCGACGTCGTCCAGCTTGCCGGAGGCCACCTGGGTGAGGAACGGGAAGCCCTTGATGTTCACGTCCGGGGTCGAGGCCAGGCCCTCGGTGGTGCGCACCTTGTCCGCCGCCTCGTTCTCGGCGAAGTGGACCGCGACCCGGTCCGCGATCACGAAGAGGCCGCCCAGGATCACGACGACGATCAGAAGTATTCGCAGGGCGCGCATACGGTGTTCCCCCACCTTGGCGGTCGTTCGACGAGGCCGGTCCCTGACGACCGGGTGGCCGTCTGGCGCGAGAGTAACCCTGCGGCGTACACCCACCGCCGGATTGTCGATCACCTGTGACAGGACTCCCTGTGGCGGGAGTCAGTACACGAGCGCCTGCGTCCCGTCCTCGAGTGCCTCCTGGACGAAGACCTGCGCCCCGGCGATCCGTACGCCCTCGATGACGTCCTTCTCCGTGATGTCCCGGCGGGCCGCGCACTGGGTGCAGAGGGTGACCTTGCCGCCCGCGAGCAGCGAGTCGAGCAGATCCGGCAGCGGGGCCGCGTGCGGCAACTCGAACTCGGCGGCCCTCCCCGGCAGCGCGAACCACGCCGACTCGCCGGTCAGCCACAGGGAGACGTCGACGCCGCTGGCCACGGCCACCGCCGCCACCGTGAACGCCTGCGAGCACCGCTCGGGAGCATCACTCCCCGCCGTCACCTTGATCACGAGCTTCTTCGCCATGGCCGAATCGTAATCAACGTCCCTACAACTCCGACCGTTGGCCATGAGTCTCCTGTGGGCGCGCATACGGAATGCGCGCCCACGTTTCATGGGGGGACGTCTTGGAAGTACCCGAAGAGGTGGCTGGCGCGCCGGTTGCGGAGGTTGCGCCGGTTACGTCCGTCGCGCCGGAGGTGCCTGTGACGGCGGACGAACCCGCCGCGCCCCGGCCCCGGCGCCGTGGCCGTACCGCCTTGCTGATCGCCGGTGCCGCGGTCCTCGGCGTCGTCGCCGGTACCTGCACCGGCTATCTGATCCAGGCCGACCGCGAGCCGACCCGGTTGCCCTCGCTGTCCCAGCCGACGCTGGCCCAGGCGAAGGGCCAGGGGCCCGAGCCGCTGTCCGCCGCTCAGGACCGCCAGGTGAAGGTCGACGGCGACCTGCGCAAGCTGCTGATCGAGAAGCCGAGCGGGACGAAGAAGGCGGACTGGCTGGCCGACGGCGGCTGGATGGACCTGGCCGAATACGCCAAGAGCTACACGAGGCCGGCCACCATGTTCAACAGCCTCATCCACGACGAGCTCCGCCGCGTGGCCGTCACCGGCTGGGAGACCGGCGGCAACCGGACGGTGGAGATCCATCTGGTCCAGTACCGCCAGGCGGAGTCCCTGGAGGCCTCCGACTCCAGCGACAACGGGCAGTACTGGGCCGAGAAGACGGCCGGCACCGACAGCTGGTCCATCCCCGGCACCGGCAGCGGCACGGCGTACGTCCACACCCGGCCCGACACCAAGGCCGGTTATCTGCCGCTGTACAGCGCGGAGGCGTTCGCCTACCGCGGCGACATCACCATGGAGATCTACGTCTACGACACCAAGCCCGTCACCAAGGCGACGATCATGGACCTGGCCAAGCGGCAGATGGAGCGGCTGTGAGCGAGAACGAGATCCAGCCTGCCGACGGGGCGGCACCGCCGGCCCACTCTGCCGAGGTGGCGCCCGTGCCCGAGGCGGCGCCCGTGCCTGCCCCTGAACCGGGCCCCGCGCCCGGGCCTGCGCCCGAGGTCGCGCCCGCGCCCGGTCCCGGTCCCGCGCCCGCGCCTGCGCCCGTGGCCGAGCTCACCGCCGCGCCCGCGCCCGCGCCCGAGGCCGAGCTCACCGCCGCGCCCGGGCCTGCGCCCGCGCCCGCGCCTGCGCCCGAGGCCGAGCTCACCGCCCCGCCCGCGCATGCGCCCGCGGCTGCGCCTGCGCCCGTGGCCGAGCTCACCGTCGCGCCCGTAGCCGTGGACCCGGCCATCGTCCCCGAGCCGCCCGTCAAGAAGCCCCGCAACCGCGGTCGTATCGCGGCCGTCGCCGCCTCCGCCCTGCTGGCCGTGGCCGTCGTGGCCGGCGTCGGCTACACCGTCGTCACCGTGAACGGCGCCGACCGCGACGCCGGCGCCGCCATCTGGAAGTTCCCGGAGACGAAGTCCGCCGACGCGAAGAAGGCGTCCGTGAAGGGGCTGCCCGGGATGCTGGTGGCGTACGGCAACGGCTGGAAGCGCGGCCCGGACTTCGGACAGTTCGCCGCCGACACGGAGCTCAGCGGCGCCCAGGCCACGGCCCTGCGCAAGGAGTCGCTGCGGGGTCTGCCGCGCAGCGAGCGCAGGCAGCTGGAGAAGCTGATCGACAAGCAGCACATCAAGGGCATGGCGATGCGCAGCTATGCCAAGGAGGCCGGCGGCTCCTTCTTCACGGACTCGGCCGTCGCCGTGAACATCGTGCTCTCCCAGATGGAGAGCCGGTCCGACGTCCGGAAGATCTCGACGTCCCAGAACGCCTTCCTCGCCGGCCTGGACATCTTCCGCAAGGGCCCGGAGATCAAGGGCCACAAGGAAGCCGGGTGCTTCCTGCCGCCCAAGAACACCGACAAGAACCTCGACGCGATGTACTGCTCCGCCTACCGCGGAGACATCCTGATCACCGTCAGCGCGGACGGGGTCAAGCCGTTCGACAGCAAGGGCGTCGCGGCGCTCCTGAAGGACCAGCTCGACCGCGTCGCCGAGCCGGGGGAGGCCGTATGAGCGAGCAGACGGAACAGACGGAACAGGCCGGGCAGGAGCACCTCGCCGTGCCGCCCATGCCCGACGCACCGCCGCTCCAGGCGGAGCCCCCGGCACCCGCACCCAAGAAGGACCGCAGAGTCCTGCGCGCCGTGCTGCGCTGGACCGCCGCCGTCACCGTGTTCGCGGCGGTCGGGGCGGGGACGGCGTACGGGATCACGGGCATGGAGCGGACCGACCTGCCGGGCCTGGCCACCCAGTCGGACGGGCGCTGGGACTACCCGACGATCGTCAAGCCGCCGCTGCCGTCCGGCAGCCCGCAACCCTTCGACGAGGGCAACACGGCCGGCACCCACTACGCCGATCTGCGTGCCCTCCTCCTGCCCGCGCCCAAGGGGGCGGTGGAGGACGAGAAGCTGCGCGGTACGGACGGGTGGCTGGCCACGAAGGACTTCCTGGCCGAGTACGCGAAGAAGGAGACCCGGGACGACCTCCGGCAGCGGCTCGTCGACGACGGTCTACGGCACATCGCGGCGCGTGGCTGGACCACCGGGGACGGCACGCGCACCCGCGTCTACCTGCTGCAGTTCGGCACGGCGGCGGTCGTCGACGACCTGTTCAACGGCGAGGCCCCGGCCGACGGCCCCACCGACCAGCTGCGCGGCACCCTCACCTCCGTCTTCGACAAGGACTTCCCGACCGACGCCCACGACTACAACGTCGACTACTCCGCCTACGTCGAGACGACGCCGTACGGCGCCGAGCAGGACCGGCAGGCGTATCTGTCCGCCGGTGACGTCCTCGCGGTGATCGTGCAGTCCAGGAAGGGCTCGGCGAAGCCGGTACCGTTCCGGCAGACCGTGGCCCTGCAGAGCCAGCTGCTGGGCTGACTTCCGCACAGGCGCCCTATGGGCGTACCTCACAAGGAGGCCCGGGTCCCGGCCGCGTAAGCTGGGCCCGGCCCTGTGTACGTACAGCACCTCCGCTCAACAAGGAGCACGTCGTGGAGATCTTCTTCGAAACCCTGCTGGTCCTGGTCTGCGTCGGCGTCCTCGCCTTCGCCTACCTGACCGTGAAGAAGCTGTACCAGGGCCAGCGCTGACCCACGTCTAGGAATATCCCCTCATGATCGAGATCCCGTCCGACCTCCACAAGGACCTCGTCCCGCTCGTCTTCCTGCTCGGCAACTGGGCCGGCGCGGGCGTGCACGACTTCCCCGGTGCCGAGAAGTGCAACTTCGGGCAGGAGGTCACCTTCTCCCACGACGGCCGGGACTTCCTGGAGTACCAGTCCCACACCTGGGTCCTGGACAACGACGGGAACAAGGTCCGCCCGCTCGAGTCCGAGCACGGCTTCTGGCGCATCGACGCCGACCGCAAGGTCGAGGTCACCATGGTCCGCAACGACGGTGTCGTCGAGGTCTGGTACGGAGACCTGGCGGCCAAGAAGCCGCAGATCGACCTGGTCACGGACGCGGTGGCGCGCACGGCCGCCTCCGGCCCGTACACCGGCGGCAAGCGTCTCTACGGCTATGTCAACAGCGACCTGATGTGGGTCGGCGAGAAGCAGACCCCGGACGTCGAGCTGCGCCCCTACATGTCGGCCCATCTGAAGAAGGTCGTCACTCCGGAGGACGTCGAGCGGTGGGCGAAGGCCCTGCCGGACGACATGCCGGACGACGGCATCGCGTTTTTCAAGTAGGCCTAGACTCGTCGGTGTGGTGAGCACCGACTGGAAGAGCGACCTCAGGCAGCGCGGTTACCGACTGACGCCGCAGCGTCAGCTTGTCCTCGAAGCCGTGGACACCCTTGAGCACGCGACCCCCGACGAGATCCTCACGGAAGTGAAGAAGACGGCGTCGGGGGTCAACATTTCCACGGTCTACCGGACGCTGGAGCTCCTGGAGGAGCTCCAGCTGGTCAGCCACGCCCACCTCGGGCACGGCGCTCCGACGTACCACCTGGCCGACCGCCACCACCACATCCACCTGGTCTGCCGGGACTGCGAGAACGTGATCGAGGCGGACGTCTCGGTGGCCGCCGAGTTCACCGCGAAGCTGCGGCGGGAGTTCGGCTTCGAGACGGACATGAAGCACTTCGCGATCTTCGGCCGGTGCAAGGACTGCTCCGGCAAGCTAAAGAGTTCAACTACCGAGTCGTAGGCTTGTGCCCATGAAGAGCCCTCTGCTGTCCCTGCCCGGCGCCGTCCCCGCCGAGGGTGTGGACGAAGGCGTAGCCGCCCACTACGGCGACCTGTTCCGCGAACAGCGCGCCCTCGCCGACGGCACCGGCTTCGTCGACCTCTCGCACCGCGGCGTGATCACCGTCTCCGGCGAGGACCGCCTGAGCTGGCTGCACCTCCTGCTCACCCAGCACGTCAGCGACCTCCCGGTCGGCCAGTCCACCGAGGCCCTGATCCTCTCCGCCCACGGCCACATCGAGCACGCGCTCTACCTGGTCGACGACGGCTCCACGGTCTGGGCGCACGTCGAGCCCGGCACCCAGGAGGCGCTGATCGCGTACCTGGAGTCGATGAAGTTCTTCTACCGGGTCGAAGTCGCCGACAGGACGGCCGAGTTCGGGATCGTCTACCTGCCGGCCGGTTCGATCGCCGAGGTCCCCGAGGGCGTCGTCGTGCGCGAGACGCCGTACGGCCGCGACCTGTTCCTGCCCCGGGCCGACCTGGAGGCGTACGCCGAGAAGGCGGGCCCGCCGGCCGGGATCCTGGCCTACGAAGCCCTCCGCGTCGAGCATCACCGCCCCCGCCTGGGCTTCGAGACCGACCACCGCACCATCCCGCACGAGCTGGGCTGGATCGGGACGGCGGTGCACCTGCAGAAGGGCTGCTACCGCGGCCAGGAGACGGTCGCCCGCGTCCAGAACCTCGGCAAGCCGCCCAGGCGCCTGGTCTTCCTGCACCTGGACGGCAGCGAGGTCCATCTCCCCACTCCCGGCACGGAGATCCGCCTCGCCGACGAGGACCCCGACGGCCGCAAGATCGGCTTCATCACGACGTCCGTACGCCACCACGAGCTGGGCCCGGTGGCACTGGCGCTGGTGAAGCGGAACGTGGCGGCGGACGCCCGGCTGGTGGCGGGGGATACGGCGGCGGCGCAGGAGGTCGTCGTAGAGCCGTAGCTCTCTGCTGCGCCCGGCTCTCTGCTGCGCCTAGATCTCCACGAGCACGGTGAACGGACCGTCGTTCGTCAGCGACACCCGCATCTTCGCGCCGAACCGGCCCGTCTCGACGGTCGCGCCCAGTGCGCGCAGCTGGGCGACGACCTCGTCGACGAGGGGCTCGGCCACATCGCCGGGGGCGGCGGCGTTCCAGGTGGGCCTGCGGCCCTTGCGCGCGTCGCCGTAGAGCGTGAACTGACTGATGACGAGCAGCGGGGCGTCGATGTCGCTGCACGACTTCTCGTCGTTCAGCATGCGCATCGACCAGAGTTTGCGGGCGAGCCCGGCCGCCTTCTCCTTGGTGTCCTCGTGGGTGACCCCGACCAGGACGCACAGTCCTTCACCGGTGATCTCCCCGACCGTCTCACCGTCCACGACGACGCTCGCGCCGTCGACCCTCTGCACCACTGCACGCATGCGCCCATGATGCCGTGCGGCCGGAAGCGTCTCGTCAGCGGCTTGGCCAGGGTTTCTTTTTGATCCTTAAGCCCCTATCTGGGGCCGTTCGGGGGGACTCGGTCACATAGCGGCCACTTGGGGTGGCACGATGCTTCCACACACCGGTCGAGGGGACGGTAGAGGCACATGAGCACACCGAGTACCGGGCGGCAGCCCGCCCCGTGCAGAGGAGAGCGGTCGTCGTCACGGCCGCCCGCACAACGCACGGACAGTCCTGTCGGCATGGGCGGCACGCAGCTGCCCGCCGATCCGCCCGAGCCCGACCTGACCGCGCTCCGCCTGTCCGAGCTGCGCACCCTGCGTCGGGACGCGCAGCGCGACGAGGCGGACCTGAGCTACGTACGACGGCTGCTGCAGGGCCGTATCGACATCCTGCGTGCGGAGCTGGCACGGCGGTCGCCCGCGGGCGCGGCCTCCGTGGTCGAGCGGCTCTCGGAGATCCTGACCGACGCCCCGGCCCGCCACCGTTCCTCGGCCCGCCATGTCACGCTGGGCACACCGCACAGCGAGGAGTACCGGCAGCTGGCCGCCGACATGCTGGCCGAGGTCGAGCTCTCCGACCTGGACGCGCGGACGGACCTGGAGCTGAACACCGCGATGGGCCGACTGGTCCGCTACGAGCAGCAGGTCTCGCGCCGCCGTCAGCGGCTGCAGCGGACGACGGACGAGTGCAGCGCGGAGATCGCCCGCCGGTACCGGGAGGGCGAGGCGCAGGTGGACGACCTGCTGATCTGAGACAAGCCTGCCGCAGCCCCTGGGGACGGGACGGGACGGGACGGGCAGGGGCTGCGGGCGCGGGGCGGGCAGGGGCGGCGGGCGCGGGGAAAAGCGCGCGACACCGCATCGCGGTACCCATACCGTGAACTCATGACTCGCGCGCGCTCCGACATCGACGTCCGCCCGATCACCGAGGCCGAGTTTCCCGGGTGGCTCCGTGCGGTGAAGGCCGGATTCCTGCAGGGGCCCACCATCGACGAGGCCGAACTCGAGGCCCGCCGTGCCCAGTTCGAGCGCAACCGCTACCTGGGGGCCTTCGACGGGGGCCGATGTGTCGCGACGTTCCGGTCGTTCGCGCAGGAGGTCACCCCGGTCGGCGGCGCCTTGGTGCAGGCCGACGCCGTCTCCGGTGTCACCGTCACCGCCACCCACCGCCGCCGCGGCCTGCTCACCCGCATGATGGGCCAGGACCTCGCCGCGGCGAAGGAGCGCGGGGACGTCGTGGCCACGCTCATCGCCGCCGAGTACCCGATCTACGGCCGCTTCGGCTTCGGCCCCGCCACCTCCGTCGCCGAGTGGACCGTCGACACCCTCCGCACCGGCCTCGACCCCCGCTGGTCGGGTCCGGAGGACGGTGCCCGGATCGACCTGGTGGACGCCGAGGACGTACGCAAGATCGGTCCCGAGCTGCACGACCGCTTCCGCCGAGCGACCCCCGGCGCCGTCAGCCGGGGCGACTGGTGGTGGCAGATCAACACCGGCGCCCTGCGTGTCGACGCGAAGTGGACCGAGCCGTTCTTCGCCGCTTACCGCTCGGCCGACGGCACCCTCGAGGGCCTGGTCGCGTACGACGTGGACGACAACTGGGGCGACGGCAAGCAGCCGCTGGACACGGCGACCGTGCGGGGCCTGATCGCCACGACCCCGGCCGCCGAGCACGCCCTGTGGCGCTACCTCGCCTCGATCGACTGGGTCACGCACCTCAAGACCGGCCCGCGCGCCCCCGACGACCTGCTTCCCCTCCTCCTGCCGGACCCGAGGGCCGCCCGGATCACCACCCAGGCGGACTGGCTGTGGGTGCGGATCCTGGATGTCGTACGGGCTCTGGAGGCGCGGACGTACGAGGCGTCGGGCTCCCTGGTCCTTGAGGTCACCGACCGGGCCGGCTTCACGGGCGGCCGCTACCGCCTCGAGGCGTCGGCGGAAGGCGCCGCCTCCTGCACGCCCACGACAGACAGCGCCGAACTCGCCCTGGATGTCGCGGAGTTGGCGCGACTGTGGCTGGGCGACGAATCGGCGCTGCGGCTGGCGGCACTGGGCCGGGTACGGGAAGAACGAGCGGGCGCCGCCCGGGTGGCCGACGCCCTGCTGCGTACGTCCGGGCGACCGTGGTGCCCGGACATGTTCTGAATCCCCTTTCGCTGGACGGCGGTTGATGACTCATCCGTAGCTGTGCTCTTCAGTTGTGACTGTGCTGATGGAACTGTTCAGTTGTCGGTGTTGAGTTGTGGCTGTGCAGACTGACCGGGCTCCCGGCTCCCCTCCGGAAGGGAGCCCGGCCAGCCGAACTGGGTTCAACCCGGCGGGCTGTGGGCTTTCGGCTCTCAGCCCGACTGGGCGAGCAGCATCACGAGGATGAGCGCTCCCAGGCCGCTGATGGTGGTGCTCCTGGCTTTCAGTCCGATGGACAGCACGGCGATGGCGATGACGCCCATCGCACCGAACTTCCACTGGACCAGCTGATCGAATCCGACGGCGAGACCGGCGACGACGAGGGCGAAGAGCGGCATGGACGGTCCCTCCTTCGGACGGTGGAGGGGGACCGCTGGTTGCGGCCAACCCTCCGAAAGTTTGACCATGTTGCTGAAGTTGGCTACCAACTTCACTTTACTTATCTCCGCTTGGAAGCGTCTCATAACCACCTTCCTTGGAACTGCCCAAAGATGGCGGGAAGTTGTAGTGTTTGGTTGTGGACCCGAAACACGCCTCCGTCAATGGAGGGACGAGGTCACAGCGGTCACAGAAGTCACATCATGAGGTGGCCGCCGAGCTGCGCGACCGCATCAGGTCGGGCGAGCTCCGCCCGGGCCAACGCATGCCCACGCAGGCCAGGCTGGCCGACGAGTTCGGGGTCGAACGCGGTGCCGTACGCCAGGCGCTGCGCATCCTGCAGTCGGAGCACCTGCTGACGAACGTGTCGAAGGGCGCCCCGGCGACCGTAGCCCCTGATCTGGGCCTCGGGCCCGCCCTGACCGGCCCCGGAGCCCCGCCCCTCCCCACCATGGTGGCGCTGGCGCCCCGCATCGCGGCCGCCTTCGAGGCACCGCACGTCGAGATAGACGCCCTCTGCCTGACCTCGATCTCCCTCACCCTCGCGATCGGCGAACCGCTGCGCCAGATCCACGCGGGGCGACTGAATCCAGCCAAGGTGGACGTCCGTGTCCTGCTGCCGAGCCGCGACATCGACCTCGCCTTCCCGACCCCGGTGGACCCGTCCGTCGACGGCCGGCTGCAGCGCCGCTGGCTGGCCCAGCGCAACGCCCAGGGCCAGGTCCTCAAGCACAACCTGCTGGCCCTGCGCGCCACGCACGGTATCGACGTGCACGTCACCTTCCGCGCCCTCCCCTTCACCCCGCCCGTGAAGCTCTACCTGCTCAACGGCATGGAGGCCCTCTTCGCGTACTACACGCTCACGCGGCGCGAGGAGGAGATCGACCACGAGCAGCTGGAGATGTACGACGCCGAGGGCACCCAGTCCATGCTGTTCGCCTTCGAACAGGGCGCCGGCCTGCGCGACACCACGTTCGTCGAGCAGTCGCACCTGTGGTTCAACGCACTGTGGGAGACGATCAGTTCGGAGTTGTTACTCACGAGCTGATGTCTCCCACAGCGTCTGACCAGGCAGCTTCCTCGCTCATAGAGCGGGCCCCGCGACCAGCAGGGCGAGCATCACGGCTCCGATCGAACTGACGGCCGGATTCTTGGCCTTGATGCCTATGGTGAGCAGGAGCAGGCCGACGATTCCGGCGGGGCCGTAATGCCACTGGACGGTCTGGTCGACGCCGACGGCGAAGATGGCGGAGATGAGGGCGAGGGCAGGCACGGTGGTTCCCCCTTCAGGCGGTGGAGGTGGTTCAAGGAGGCAAAACTTCCGCCAACTGAATCAAGTTGGCAACCAACTCTAACTAAGTTGTCCCCACTTGGTACCTACTCATAAACAAGTCATAAACAACTCCCCGTAGATGGATCGAAGTTGTAGCGTTTGGTCGTGACCCAGGAGAACGTGGCAGTGAACGGCAGCAGAAGGCTCTCGCCCCAGGAGATCGCCGACATCCTGCGGGAACGCATCAACAACGGCGACCTGAAGGCCGGCGACCGCCTGCCCACCCAGGCGGAGCTGGCGGACGAGTTCGGAGTGGAGCGGGGCGCTGTCCGCCAGGCACTACGGGTCCTCCAGGAGGCCGGCCTCCTGACGAACGTCAGCAAGGGCAGCCCGCCACGGATCGCGACACCTGCGCCGGCGGTGGGCGAACCCCAGCCGACGATGGTGGGCCTCGCACCTCGCCTGACGGAGGCGTTCGCGGTGCCGAACGTCCGCGTCGACGCGGCCTGTCTCACCGCCGAGACCCTGATGCTGGCGCTGGGCGAGCCCCTCCGTCGCATCCACGCGGGCGAGATACGCCCCGAGTCGATCGACGTCCGCATCCTTCTCCCGTCCCGCGAGATCAACCTCGCCTTCCCCATCTCGGTCGAGGGCCGAGGCGACGGCGACCCGGTCCACCAGCGCTGGCTGGAGATGCGCAACGCCCAGGGCCACGTCCTCCGCCACAACCTCCAGTCCCTGCGCTCCTCACACGGCATCGACGTCCGCGTCACCTTCCGCGCCCTGCCGTTCACACCCCCCGTCAAGCTCTACCTGCTCAACGGCTCCGAGGCGCTCATCGCGTACTACATGATCACCAAGCGGGAGGAGGAGTGGGACAGTGAAACGCTGGAGATGTACGACACCGTCGGAGGCGAGTCCCTCCTCTTCTCCTTCGAGCAACGGACCGGGCAACGGGACGCCGCGTTCGTGGAGCAATCCCAGAAGTGGTTCGACGCCCTCTGGGCAACGATCACCAAGGACCTGACACTCTCCTAGTGACTTCTGATACGGCGCAGACTGAGTCGATGACAGCTTCAACAGAACAACTGCGGAAACTGCTCGCCTCGGTTCGTTTCGTTCTGTGGGACTTGGACGGTCCGATATGCCGACTGTTCGCGGGCCACAAGGCGCACGTGGTGGCTCGTGAACTGGTGGCGTTGATCGACCAGCTCGGGCTCGGCAAGCTGCTGACGCAGCAGGAACGTTCCGACAGGGATCCGCAGGCCATTCTGCTGGCCGTCAGTCGACGGCGTCCCGGCGGGGATCTGATCGCCGACCTCGAGAGGTGGCTCACTGAACAGGAGCTGAGAGCCGTACCCAAGGCCTTGCCGACCGCGTATGCCGATCCACTCATCCGGACCTGGCTGTCCTTCGGTGTCCGCTTCGCCGTCACGACCAACAACTCGGCCCGGGCGGCGACGGCCTACCTTGAGGGGCGTGGGCTCGCCGACTGCTTCCCCTTCGTCTACGGCCGCACCAAGGACCTCAGCCTGATGAAGCCCGATCCGCACTGTCTGCGGCAGGCAATCACGGCCATGGGTGCTGAGCCGACGCAGACAGTGATGCTGGGCGACGCGCCGACGGACTACACAGCGGCCCAAGAGGCTGGTGTGTCCTTCATTGGCTACGCGCGTAATTCACGTAAGTCGCTTGCGTTGGTGCGGGCTGGAGTCGGCTCCTCCAACATCGTGAGTTCCCTGGAGTCCGTGCTCGTGGCACTGAAGGCTCAGGCCTGAACCGTCAGGAGGATGAGCGCGAGGATCGCCCACCAGTACGCAGGTACCTTCCGCAGGTGTGCCCTTGACCGGACGCACACCGCTCCGATGGCGAGGAACGTCAGTCCCAGTCGTCCGAACTCCCATTCCACCAGTCGAGCCACGGCGAACTGAACCACCGCACCTGCCGCTTGCCAGAGAAACATCTGCCCACCCCGTCCGATCCCCGGAACCCCGCCAACTAACCAGCCAATTGGACTGGTTGACGCATATTGGTTATTCCCGGACCGCTTGATCCCTTAACTTGCAGTCCAATTGGACTGCAACATGGACCGTGACTGGTTTGCCTTCGGGCTGAAGGAGGTACGGTCGGGGTGTGGGTGAGGCGCGGAGCGGTGACGGTGGCGGCAGGGCGTTCGATCGAGTACTGCGGGCTCTGCAGGATCGCATCGCCCAAGGTGTGTATCCGCAGGGTGGTTTGCTGCCGCCTCAGCGGGACTTGGCCGCAGCATTCGGGGTTTCTCGCGACACTGTCCAGCGCGTGTTGCGGGAACTGATCAGTGAAGGCTTGGTCCAATCCCGCCGAGGCAGCGGTTCGCGGGTAGTCGGGAAGGCTGGGCCGGCCGTCGCGGTCGGCGGTGAGACGCGTGGGAGGCCCGGATCCCTGGGTCTCTTCATAGTGCGAGCTTTCGAACAGCCGAAGGTCGCCCTGGATGTGTACACGCTCACCTCCGAATCCCTTTTTGCGCACATTCGGCTGCAGGCTGAAAGAGTCATGGACAGGGAAGTGGCGCCGGAGAGCATCGTGCTGCGCCTGCTGCTGCCTGCCGAGGGCATCAACCTGCTCTATCCGCGCAACATGAGGAACCCTGCGGATTCCCGGCTGCAGGACAGGCTCCGCGAGATCACACGCAGTCACGTCGGATCCTTGAAAAGGATCCTGAGCGACCTCAAATCGGAGGATTTGGTCCCGTCTGTTGTCGTCGCGGTCCGCCATGTGGAGACAACGCCCACGCACAAGCTCTACCTGTCCGGTGGCACTGAGGCTCTCTTCGGTGCGTATGAGCCCGTGGAGCGGACCATCCAGCTCGACAACGGTGAAGAGATCGAGGCCCTCGACGTACTGGGGCTCGGCGCTCACCTGACACACCACGTCAAGGATGACTTCGTCGAGAAACAGCAGAGTTGGTTCAACTCTGCGTGGGAGCGCATGAGCGTGGCGTGACCACACGGATCACGGAATGCAATCCATACCTCATTGAGACCACGGATCATCGGACTCGAGTCGTGCGCGAGGACGCTTGGCTATAGGCTCTGCAACACTTTCCGGAGCCTCGTACTTTGATCCAGGAGCAGCCGGTGCAAGCGCCTCCTGTTCCCTCATCCACGCCTGAGGTGGCTCCTGGTCACGACGTGTACCGCGGGTTCGTGGACCAGGCCATGACAGACGGCGTGATGAGCGATGGCCATCACAATCGCAACTTTGTGATGCCCCTGACCGAGCCCATGGCCCGTTATGTGGGGCGCTCGGCTGGAACCCCTGCGATAGTGCGGCTGCGTATGCCCGGCGTCCTCCCGGTAGTGGTCCGGACCTGGAAGGAGTCGGACGTCCTCCGTGTGATCAAGGGCGTGGTGCCGAAGGCTCCCGAATGCTTTGCCAAGCGGGTCGGTTCAGCCGTCCACAGCTACGTGGCAGGCGAGTCCCTCGCGAGCGTTTGTGAAGACGGAGAGGAGGTCGAGCTCCACCTGGTCGAGTCCTTGATGGAGACCTTGGCGCGGATGGCGCAGGTACGCAGGGAAATGCTGCCGGCCCTGCCGCGCGGAAGGCCGAGCAGCGACAAGGACAGCCGGGGGTTTCTGCGGACATTGGCCCATCTGGCGGACCGGGGTGTCCGACAGCGCAACTGGAGTGAGTTCGGAGGCCTGTTCGCGGCGTTGGGGGTGCCGGCTGACGCGCTCATCAGACTGGCCGAGCGGATTCCCGCCATGTCCCGGCGCCCGTTCGGTCTGCTGCACACTGATCTGCACCGGGACAACCTGATCCTCTCCGAGGACAACAAGTCTCTGGTCTGTATCGACTGGGAACTCGCCACGTACGGCGACCCTCTGCACGAGCTCGCGACGCATCTGGTCCGGATGCGATATCCCGCCTCGCAGTGGCAGGACGTTCAGCAAGCCTGGGCCGAGGCCATGGAACACACTCGCCCGTCGGCAGTGAAGGGCCTCACCAAGGACCTGCCTCACTACATTGCCTTCGAGCATGCCCAGTCGGTGTATCCGGACGTGATGCGAGCGGCCCGGTCGCTTGACGACCGACTCGACGACAAGAGCTTGAGCCGGGCGACAGCCAACGTGCACACGGCGCTGGTCACGAGCGTCGAACCGCTTGGGCTGGCCAGGGTGCCGGACGAGACGGAGATCGAACGGATTCTGCTGCGCTGGCGGGATTCTCGGCACCGTTGGCCAGTGGGCTTCCGGCCGGTTCCGGCCCTGGGCTGGAAATCGGACGGTCGGGTTCCCGAGCGTCCGGACTTCCCGCGCGCTGCGGTTGAGCAGGCCTTGGTCGCAGAGGGGGCTGCCCCCGCCGGCCGAGTGTTCCGAGGGACAGCGCACCTCAATTCCGTGGTCACAGTGCCGGGCATCGACTTTCCGGTCGTGGTCCGGCGCCGTCTCACGTCCTTCTGCCGCCTTGAGCCGAGTCACCTGAGTGAGCACGCCGTATTGCAGGCCATCGAGCAGTCCGGCGTGGAGGTGACCGCTCCGCGTGTGCTGGCGCTGGGAACCAGCCAGGCGGACGAGCCCTTCGCCATCCACACTTTCGTCGGGCCGCCCCAGGCGGAGAGGCCGCCGAGCCATCCGGTAAACGGCTTGCTGCCGCACGAGGCCGACGGTCTGGTGAACCAGCTCGCTGCCCTGACCGAGGTCAACCACAGCGGACTCGACCCGATCACGGGAGAGTGGGATTTCTACACCTGGCTGAGCGGACAACTGGTTGCGCTGGTACGAGGCCTGCCCAAGGAGTCACAACAGGCGGCCAAGGCGCTGGGACTGCCCGATGCCGATCGGTTGAGCGAGATTCTGGCCCGCCACCAGGTCACGAAGCGCAGGCATGCGCTACTTCATGGCGACCTCAATCCGTGGAATCTCGTACGTCACTCCCAGCATGATCGTCTGGCGCTCACCATCATCGACTGGGAGATGGCGATGGTGGGAGACCCGCTGTACGACCTGGTCCGGCACTTTCACCTGACACCGACTCGGCGAGAGATCCGGGAGCGGATGTTCCGACGCTGGCAGTCCTTGCTGTCCTCGGAATACACCAAGGACTGGGAACAGGACTGGCTCGTCTATCGGTGGGTCGAGATCGTTCGGTCAGCCTACGTCGACCTTGACAGGCTCGTCACCGGGGCGGGTCTCGACGCTCCCAACGTGCGTCGGGCGGTGGACTCGTACGCCATGACCCTGGCTGCGGCCACGGCCTCTCTCGGGCTGCCGGCCCGCCCCCAGGCGCGCCCGCTGCTGGCTCGGGCGCTGCCCCAGGACGCGGTTGAGCAGTCGGTGACGCCCCTGGATCTCAGGCCTTCAGGAGCACCTTCCCAATCAGCTCCCGCGTCTCGATAGCCGCATGCGCGGCACGTGCGTCGGTCAGCGGAAACACCTGCCCGACCACTGGCCGCAACCTCTCGGCTGCCGCCTCCTCAAGGGTGTATCCGGTCAGTTGCCGGAGTTCAGTGGTGGGGAACTGAACATCGTTGATGCCGAAGAGACGGATGTTCCGGTGCGCGGCTTTGCCGGGTGCGATGGTGGCGAACCCCCCGGACGCAGCCCCGTGCGCGGAGAATCGGCCGCCGCTTGCCGTCAACGCGAAGGCGGCGGCGCCCAGTTCGCCACCCACCCCGTCCAGCACCACGTCGGCCGCGCCGCCGAGGGCGCTGCGGGTCTGCTCCGGCCAGTCCGGTGCACCGGCGTCCACCGCCGCGGCGGCGCCCAACTCCCGTACCAGAGCCAGTTTCTCCGCGCCCCGTGCCAACGCCACCACCAACGCGCCACCCGCGTGCGCCAATTGGATCAGCAGCGTGCCCATGCCCCCGGAGGCTCCGAGGATGAGCACTCGTTCTCCGGCGGTCACCTTTGCCACCTCGATCAGTCCCGCCGCCGTAACCCCGTCGTGCACCAGAGCCGCCGCAGTCAGCAGGTCCAGCCCCTCTGGTATGGCCGTCAGGCCCGAGACCGCCGCCACCGCCCGGGACGCGTAGCTGCCCTGGACGAAGGAGACGACCCGGCGGCCCAGCCATTCGGACGGGGCGCCGGTGCCCAGCGCGGTGACCGTTCCGGAGACGCCGCCGCCGGGGATGTAGGGAGGTGTCACCGGGAAGTACTCGCGGCCCCACCCCGACCGCACCTGGGTCTCCACGAAGATCGTGTCGGCGTACGCGACATCGATCAGCACCTCGCCCGGTCCCGGCACCGGGTCCGGGAGCTCCACCGGGACCAGTACCTCGGGTCCGCCGAACTCCTTCGCGTGCACTGCTCGCATGCCATGCCCCCAGTCGTCGTATGGACTCATGGGGAGTCTTCGACCTCGACCACGCTTGAGGTCAAGCCGCGCCGGTCACTGGTTACGCTCGCCCCATGACCGAGCCCGGCCTGCGTGAGCGCAAGAAGCAGCGGATGTACCAGGACGTCTCCGAGATCGCCATCCGGCTGTTTCTGGAGAAGGGGTTCGACGCCGTCTCCGTCGCCGAGGTCGCCGCCGCGGCCGAGATCTCGAAGCCCACCCTGTTCCGGTACTTCCCGGCCAAGGAGGATCTCGTGCTGCACCGGATCGCCGATCACGAGGACGAGGCGGCCCGGGTGGTGGCCGAGGGGCCGACGCCGGTCGCTGCGCTGCGGCGGCATTTTCTTGAGGGGCTCGAGCGGTGTGATCCCGTGACCGGGCTGAACGACCATCCGCAGGTGCTCGCGTTTCACTCCCTTCTCTACGGGACCCCCTCCCTCGTCGCCCGCGCCTACGCCTACCAGCAGCGCTCCGAGGCCGCACTCGCCGACGCCCTCGGCGGGGACCTGGACGCGCGGCTCGCCGCCGGGCAGATCGTCGCCGTGCAGCGCATCCTCGCGTTGGACAACTGGCGGCGGATCGCGGAGGGGGAAGGGGTGGAGGAGGTGCGGGGGGATGCCGTGGCGGCCGCAGAGCGGGCGTTCGGGCTGCTGGCGGCCGCTCTGCCGCACCTGGACGTCTCGGTGGACTCGGCTGTCTCGGCCGTCTCGACTGACGCTCCCGCCCGCAATACCGAGTAAAAGATTTAACTCGGTTACGTCATTTCGGTACCCTCGTCGCCATGACGTCAGCCGAGCCCGCCCTGAAAGAGTCCCTCCACCACGAACGCGCCCACCACGACCGCTGCCGCGCCGCCCTCGCGGCCATGGTCGACGGCGCTCAGGAACAGGTCGTCGTCGGCGAGGACGTCTCCGCCTCCGGTGCCGACGCCGAAGTGCTCGGGTACCAGCTCCGCAGCCACGCGAAGCACATGCGCGAACTGCCCGAAGGGCCGTTGTTCTTCGGGCGGTTGGATCTCGTCGAGGGAGCCGGGGGGCAACAGGCACTGCACATCGGGCGGCTGCGGATCAGCGAGGCGCCCGCCGCCCCTCCCCTCGTCGTCGACTGGCGTGCCCCCGTCTCCCGCGCCTTCTACCAGGCGAGCGCCCGTGATCCACAGGGTGTGGCGGTGCGGAGGCGGTTCGGGTGGGCGGCCGGCAGCCGTGGCGACTCCGCCGACCTCACGGGACTGGAGGACGAACACCTAGGGGGAGCGCCTGCGGCAGGAGAACCACAGGTCAGTGATCTTGTCGCTCGTGAGATCGAGCGGCCCCGCGTCGGGCCGATGCGGGACATCGCGGCGACCATCCAGCCCGACCAGGACGATCTCGTACGAGGAGAGCTCGGTCTGTCGGTGTGCGTGCAGGGGGCGCCGGGGACCGGGAAGACGGCCGTCGGGCTGCACCGGGCCGCCTATCTCCTCTACACCCACCCGCAGCGCATCCGGCGCGGCGGACTCCTCATCCTCGGACCCAACCGCACCTTCCTGTCGTACATCTCCGAAGTCCTTCCGGCCCTCGGCGAGAGCGGCGTACGGCAGTCGACCCTGGGGGAGGAGATCGCGCGGCAGCCGGTGAAGGGGGCGGACGGTGCGCGGGCCGCGGCCGTCAAGCACGATGCCCGGATGGCGGAGGTGCTGCGCCGGGTGCTTTATGCGCGGGTCGGTCGTGGGGACGTCAACTCCCTTGCCATCAAGGATGGTTCGTACTGGTGGCGGGTGGGGGCCGGGGAGCTCGGGCGGATCGTGGAGGGGGTGCGGGCCGAGGAGCCGCCGTACGGCGTCGGGCGCGAGCGCGTGCGGTCGCGGGTGGTGCGGGCCGTGCAGCTGCAGGCCGAGCGGCGGGCGGGGGCGCAGTCGAACGCCTGGGTGCAGACGGTGTCGCGGGCGCGGGTGATCAGGGAGTTCCTCGATGCCGTGTGGCCGCGGGTGCGACCGGAGGAGGTCGTCGCCCAACTGCTCACCGAGCGTGAGGTGTTGGAGGCGGCGGCCGACGGACTGCTCGACGCCGACGAGCAGCGGGCCCTGCTGTGGGCCAAGCCGCCGCGGTCGTGGAAGTCGGCCCGCTGGTCGGCCGCCGACCTGGTCCTGCTCGACGAGGTCGCGGGGTTGATCGAACACCCCGAGGGGTACGGCCATGTCGTCGTCGACGAGGCGCAGGACCTCTCCCCGATGGAGTGCCGGGCCATCGCACGGCGCGCGCCCTTCGGATCGCTCACCGTCCTGGGGGACTTGGCGCAGGGGACCACTCCATGGGCCGCCCGCTCCTGGGATGTCACCCTCCGCCACCTCGGCAAACCGGACGCGGCCGTGGTGCCGCTCACCATCGGCTTCCGGGTGCCCGCAGCCGTCGTCACCCTCGCCAATCGGCTGCTGGAGCGGCTGGACGTCGACGTTCCGGCGGGGCGATCCCTCCGCAGGGACGGAGAGTTGAGGGTGCGGGAGGCGGGTGGGGATGTGCTGGGCGCGGTCGTGGACGCCGTGCGGGATGCGCTGGGTGGGGAAGGGTCCGTGGGGGTGGTCGCCGCCGAGCGCGATGTGGAGGGGGTGCGGGAGGCGCTCGCGGGCGCCGGGATTCCGGTCGCCGGGGCGGACGAGTTGGGCGCCCGCGTCACCCTCGTGCCGGCGACTCTCGTCAAGGGGCTCGAGTACGACCATGTCGTCGCCGTCGAACCGGCCGCGATCGCGGAGGCGGAGCCGCGCGGGCTGCACCGGCTGTACGTCGTCCTGACCCGCGCGGTGTCGCGGCTGGAGGTGGTGCACGGACGGCCGTTGCCGTTCTAGCCGTACCGCCGGTTCGACGGTCCCGGAACGGCCGCCCGCCGATCAGGCGCCGGCGTCGAGGAGGGGGATCAACTCCTCCTCCTCGTGCGCGAGATGGGCTTCGAGATCGAGGGTCAGGCGCTCGACCTCGGTGCGGGCGGCGGCGGGGGCGGCGGTTACGGCGCGCCGCAGGTCCGCCACCAGAACCGCGATCCGCTCGTGCTCCTCGCGCAGACGTGCCAGCACCGGGGCCGCTTCCGGATGGCGGTCGGCGAGGAGCGGGAACATCATCGTGTCCTCGCCGGTGTGGTGGTTGTGCAGGCCCTGGCAGAAGGTCAGGCAGTTGACGCGGAGTTGGGCCCCGAGGGTGGTGGTGCCGGTCGCGAACTCCTTGCGGATCAGCGCGAGTTCGCGGCGGAACACATCGTGGACCAGCTTGATCGCCTCACCGGGGGAGGAGGCGTTGATGTGCGGGGGACCGGGGCGGGCGATCTGGTGGAGGGCGACGACCGGGATGATCCGGTCCGTCTTCTCCTGGTACGCCGCCCAGCCCGCGTCGGCCGCCACGGCCCGCGCCCACGCCTGGTCGCGCTCCTCTCCAGCCAGTACGACGGCATGCGCTTCGTAGGTGAACACCCCGCTCTCGACGGTGGCTTGGGGATGGGCGAGGAGGTTGCGGTACCAGTGCGGGTGCCGGTCGGCGCCGCCCGCCGAGGCGATGACCAGGACGCGGTCGCCGCCGTCGGGGAGGTAGCCGACGGGGGTGGTGTGCGGGGTGCCGGTGCGGGCGCCGGTGGTGGTCAGCAGGAGCAGACGGGCGCCTTCGAAGTAGCCGGTCAGACGGCCCTTGTTGGCGCGGAACTCGTCGATGACCTGTTGGTTGAAGTCGTTGGGCATGGGTTTTCGGGTTCTCTCTCTGTCGCTGGTTCCGGTGGTCGTTCCGGTGGTGTGGAAGGCGCAGAGAAAAGGGCGGGCTTCGCGCCCGCCGCGGCCTCACTCAGAGGCCGGGCACCCGACTCGCTCACGGCACATGGCCGACCCGGCAGTCATGGGAAGGGACGGTAGTGCCGGGTCCATGACGGAGGCCAGCGAATTCCGGGCGGTCCGCCGGGGCCCGTTCGGGTTTCGGGGCGCCGTTCCTTGGTCGATCCTGTCGACGTGCTCCTCTTCCTCGACATCGACGGAACGCTGTTGCCGTTCGGGGCGGCTCGGCCGTACCCCTCGTATGCTCCGCGCTTCGCGTCGCCGCAGGACGCCGACGCGCATCCGCTGATGAGCCGGATCGACCCCGGCCTCGGGCCGCGGCTGACGGCGCTGGGCTGCGAGCTGGTGTGGGCGACGACCTGGATGGACGACGCGAACGTGTGCGTCGCGCCGTGGCTCGGCCTGCCTCCGCTGCCGCAGGTGGACTGGCCGGACGAGGACGACATCCCGGCGCCGCTGCACTGGAAGACACGGCCGCTGGTGGCGTGGGCCGACGGCCGTCCGTTCGTCTGGGTCGACGACGAGATCACCGCGGCCGACCGCGCCTGGGTGGCCGACCGCCATCCGGCTCCGGCACTCCTCCATCGGGTCGATCACCAGTACGGGCTCACGGAGGGGGACTTCGCGGTGGTGGAGGCGTGGCTGGAGGAGGGGGCGGGACAGGGACCGAGCGCCCACGTCTCGCTCTGAGCTGCCTCGGCGGCCGGCGGCTCCCGCGGCTTGGTGAACCGGTTGGCCCCCACCGCGATATGCGCTGTTGTGACCTGCCTCACGTGCTGTCACAACCGTCGGGCGGCCGGTGTCCTGAGGCCGAGAACCCGCTGACACCGGAGGACACCATGAGCGACAGCAACGAGGACACCGGAGTGGTCGTGATCGGCGGCGGCTACGCGGGCGTCATGGCGGCCAACCGCCTGACGCGGATGTCTCGGGCAGTCGCCGGGCGACGTCGTGAAGGGGCACGTGCGCATCCAACACCAGGGGTCCGACAGTCCCGGCGATGTGCCCGACTGCCTCTCAGCCGCCAT
Source organism: Streptomyces sp. NPDC001617 (assembly GCF_053596855.1). NCBI lineage: Bacteria > Bacillati > Actinomycetota > Actinomycetes > Kitasatosporales > Streptomycetaceae > Streptomyces > Streptomyces sp. NPDC001617. The sequence continues at coordinate 6,688 of NZ_JBSFHA010000117.1, read as the reverse complement.
CCGGCACGGCGTCGGAGAAGTCGTACAACGCCCAGTCGGCGAGGGCGCGATAGCCGAGACGTTGGTAGAGGGCGTTGCTGGTGGGGTTGGACCGGTCCGCGAACAGGACGACATCCTTCGCGCCCGCGGCCAGTGCGGCCCGGCTCACCTCGGCCGTCACGGCGCCCGCGTAGCCGCGACCGCGCAGAGGGGACGGGGTGTAGACGACGTCCACCTGGACCTGGCCGCCGATCACCGGGTTCATGCCCGCGACGGAGACGGGAGTGCCGTCCGGGGTCTCCCAGAGCGTGTAGCGCTTGTCGGCGAAGCGGGTGTCCGCCCAGGAGCCGGCGTCGATGGAGACGACCTCCCCGACGGCCTTGGCGAACTCGCCGCACCAGAACATGGCCTCCTGGAGGTCCTGCTCGCGCAGGACGCGGCTCCGGCCCGCCGGCATCGGCTCCGGTGGGGTGAGCGTGCCGAGACCGTACAGACGGACCTGTGTGTCGCGGAGTCTCGACGTCGCCCCGGTGTGCCGCTGCCAGGCCTCCGCGAAGGCGGTGGCGGTGGCGTGGTCCGCGCTGACGGAGGGAAGGGAGTGCCCGAGGGCGGCCAGGCGGGCGGCGAGGCCGTCGGCCTGTTCTGGCGTGAGCGGGGAGAGGCCGATGCCGCGGGGCAGGAAGCGGTAGAAGGTGGCGCGGACCGCACCCGCCTGCTCCAGCACGCCGAAGACGACGCCCTCGGCGCCGAACGCCTGCACGCCACGCGTTCGCACTCTTTCGGCCCACGTCAGCTGCATGACGTGCGGGCCCGGCCGCGAGCGCAGGAACTCCCCGGCTCGGGCGAGGAAGTCGTCGATGTCTTCGGTGAGTTGCCAGTCCTCGGGACGCATGGCCCAACCCTCCCCGCCACCGCTCGGCATCAACCACCCAGTGACGTGGCACACTTTTGCAAGCACCTGCTTGCAATAGTTAGCGGAGATGGTGCACAGTGAAGGCATGGCATCGCTCAACGTCGGCAACCTCGGTGACTACCTCCGCGAACAGCGGCGCAACGCGCAGCTGTCCCTGCGGCAGCTCGCCGACGCCGCCGGGGTGTCCAATCCGTATCTGAGCCAGATCGAGCGCGGGCTGCGCAAGCCGAGCGCGGAGGTGTTGCAGCAGGTCGCCAAGGCGCTGCGGATCTCCGCCGAGACGCTGTACGTCCGCGCCGGCATCCTCGACGCCGAGCGGGACCGGGACGAGGTGGAGACACGCGCCGCCATCCTCGCCGACCCCACGCTCAACGAGCGGCAGAAGCAGGTGCTGCTCCAGATATACGAGTCGTTCCGCAAGGAGAACGGCTTCGGGATCGACCCGGCCGACGAGGAGGGCGACGTCGCCCGCACCAACGCGGCGGTCGTCGAGGCCGTCGAGTCCGGTGACGGCACGGTGGACACCGACGGCGACGACACCGTCGTACGCCGTGCCCGGAAGGCCGCCAAGACCCGCGCGGCCGGCGGACGCAAGGCCGCCTCGCGCGACACCCGCACGTCCGACGGCAGCGCCGCCGAACCGCACGACCCGCAGCAGCCCGCCGGCTGAGACAGCCGAGCAGGGCGGCCGCGGTAACCAAAACCCTCAGCCCGAAGCAACCCGGGAGGACCATCACCATGGCCATCACCGACGACCTCCGCAAGACCCTCAGCGACCCGACGCCGCTCTACTTCGCCGCCGGCACCGCCGACCTCGCCCTCCAGCAGGCCAAGAAGGTGCCCGGCATCGTGGAGCAGCTGCGCGCCGAGGCCCCGGCCCGGATCGAGGCCGTTCGCAACACCGACCCGAAGGCGGTCCAGGAGAAGGCCCAGGCCCGTGCCAAGGAGGCGCAGGCCCGCGTCAAGGAGACGCAGGAGTCCCTCCAGACCAAGGTCACCGACTTCCTGGCGACCCTCGACGGCGACATCAAGAAGCTCGGCTCGACCCTCGACGCCGACCTGAAGAAGCTCGGCTCGACCCTCGACGCCGACCTGAAGAAGCTCGGTGAGTCCGCCCAGGACTTCGCGCTGCGCGGTGTCGGCGTCGCCGCCGAGTACGCCGTCAAGGCCCGTGAGACCTACGAGAAGGTCGCCGAGCACGGCGAGCAGGCCGTGAAGACCTGGCGCGGTGAGGCGGCCGAGGAGATCGAGGAACTCGCCGTCGCCGTCGAGCCGAAGGCCGAACCGGTCGCGGTCAAGGAGGAGGCCCCCAAGCCCGCCGAGGCCAAGGCCGCCCCCGCGCCCGCCAAGAAGCCGACTCCCGCCAAGAAGGCGCCGGCCGCCCGCAAGACCACGGCCAAGAAGACCACGCCGCCCGCCAAGTAACACGAACGGGTGATCGGGAACGGGTCGGGCACTCTCACACTGCCCGACCCGTTCTCTGTGTAGCGGGAACGCTTGAACGGGTACGGTGACCGCATAGGAACAAGCCGAGTCTGGTGGTGGACGTTGTGCTGATGCAGGGCTTCGCAGGTCTGATGTGGTTGCTCTACCTCGCCATGCTGGTCCTCGCCGTGGTGGCGCTGGTCATGGCCGCAGTCTTCCGGGACGACGCCTACCGCGCCGCCGACAAGCAGAACAAGGGCTTCTGGCTGATCATCCTCGGCATCGCGGTCGCGGTGAACCTCCTGATCCCGATGCTCTTCCTCCAGCTCGCCGGCCTGGTCGCCTCGATCGTCTTCTTCGTGGACGTCCGCCCGGCCCTCAAGCAGGTCTCAGGCGGAGGCTTCGGCCGCCGCAGGGGAGGCGGCAGCAGCAGCGACGGCCCTTACGGCCCGTGGAACGGCGGCCGCTGACCTTCTCGACCGCGAGTCCCCGTCACGGCACCCGATCCAACAGCAGCACGGCAACGTCGTCCGTCAACTCGCCCCCATTGAGCTCCCGTACCTCATTGACGGCGGCCCGCAACAGCCCCTCTCCGCCCAACCCCTCGGAGAGCAGCCGCCGCACAAGCTCCACCATCCCGTCCTGGCCCAACCGCTCCAACCGCCCCTCCCCGACACGCCCCTCGATCAGCCCGTCGGTGTAGAGCATCAGACTCCACTCCCGCCCCAGCTCCACCTGCATCCGAGGCCACCGAGCCCCGGGCAGCAGCCCCAGCGCGGGCCCGTTGTTGTCGTACGGCAGCAGCTCGGCAGGCCGCCCCGGCCGGGCGACCAACGGCGAGGGATGCCCGGCAAGACACAGCCCGGCCCGACGCCCGTCCGGTGAAATATCAACGGTGCACAGCGTTGCGAAGATCTCGTCGTCGGCCCGCTCATGCTCCAGCACCTGCTGCAAGGTCCCCAGCAGCTCGTCCCCGCACAACCCGGCCAGCGTCAACGCCCGCCAGGCGATCCGCAGCTCCACACCCAGCGCGGCCTCGTCGGGCCCATGCCCGCACACGTCCCCGATCATGGCGTGCACGGTGCCATCGGGCGTCCGTACGACGTCGTAGAAGTCCCCGCCGAGCAGCGCACGCGACCGACCCGGCCGATACCGCGCGGCGAACCGCAGCGGCGAGCCCTCCAGCAGCGGCGTGGGCAGCAGCCCCCGCTCCAGCCGTCGGTTCTCCTGAGCCCGCAGCCGCCCCTCGGCAAGCCGCCGCTCAGCCGTGTCGGAACGTTTCCTCTCAACGGCGTACCGGATCGCCCGGCTCAGCAGCCGGGCATCCAGCTCGTCCCGGAACAGGTAGTCCTGTGCCCCCACCCGCACCGCTTCCGCACCGCGCTCGGCGTCCCCGGAGGCGGTGAGCGCGAGCACGGCATGGCGTGGCGCGAGCCTCAGCACGTGCTTGAGCACCCCGAGCTCGTCCTCCTCGTCACGGCGGCCCGGGGCCGACAGCGCGAGGTCAAGAAGAATGCAGTGAACGTCGTCGGTGAGCAGCCGCTCGGCCTCGGTGAGGTTGCGGGCGGTACGGACGCGGACCGGCGTGCCGGCCGAGTCCTGCAGTTCGGGCACGACGGTGGAGCCGCCGGGATCGTCCTCGATCAGCAGCAGCGTCAGCGGAGCGGTGGCGGCGTTGTTGTCGACCTTTGCTTCCTTGCTCGGGGTCTGATCCTTGGAGGTGCCGCCTCGGTGCGCGGCCGGCGCCTGACCACTCTCCGCGGCCGGGATCGCTCGTTGCCGCGGTATGGGTACGGGCATCGTGTTGAGTTCCTTCCCTCCCCCCGAGGGCGCGGTGGCGCGAGGGGCCTCGGACCACCGACGGGGACCATAGCGGTAGTCGGCGGGCGAGCGGAATGGTGTGGGCCACGTCGCCTCCACACCGGCCACTGTCATATGCCGCGTTCCGTACCGCAGTTGGACAGGGTGCCCCACCAGCCAGGATGACGAAGGTCACGTCCTCAGGGCGTTTGAAACCCCCGGGAGTGCCCTGCGTCACGTGATGCCGCTCTCACGCGTCCGGCCGCACCACACCAAGAATCGGCATGGAGCCGGCCCCCGCGATGGTCACGGTCCGCCCCGGCCGCGGGGCGTGCACGATCGCGCCGTCGCCGATGTACATGGCGACATGACTGGCGTCGTCGAAGTAAATGATCAAATCCCCGGGCCGCATGTCCTTGATGTCGACATGCTTGAGCTGCTTCCACTGCTCCTGCGAGGTACGGGGAATGGGCTTCCCCGCGTCCAGCCAGGCCTGGGAGGTCAGCCCCGAGCAGTCGTAGGACTTGGGCCCCTCGGCCCCCCACTCGTACGGCTTCCCTATCTGGCGGGTGGCGAACTCGACCGCCTTCTTGCCCTGTTCGGAGGCTGAGCCCCTGATCTCGTCCAGGACCCCGGAGTCGAGCCAGGCGGTCTGCGCCTTGAGCGCGGCCTCCTGCTCCAGCTCGGCGAGCCGCTCCTTCTGCGCCTTCTCCAGCTGATCCTGAAGCTTCTCGGCTTCGGCGATCTGCTCCTTGATCTTCTTCCGGGCGGCGTCCTTGGCCTTTCGATTGGCCTCCAGCTTCTTCCACTGTGCGGAGGCATCGGCCGCGTACTGCTGCAAGTCCTGCTGGGTCCGAGTGAGTTCCGCGATCAGCCCCTTGGTGGCCCGCTGCCCCTGCAACAGCGTGCCCGCCCCATCCAGAAACTCCTGCGGATCATCGCTCAGCAGCAACTGCGCCTCGTCCGGCATCCCACCGGTCCGATACTGAGCAGCGGCAGCGGCGCCGGCCCGTTTCTTCAATTCCTCCAGCCGCTTCTGCCCCTGAACGATCTTCTTCGCCAGATCGACAAGCGCGGCGGACTGCTTCTCGGCCTGCTCCTCGGCGGCGTTGTACGAATCCGTGGCCACCGCCGCATCGTGATACAACCGATCGAGCTTCTCGCGAACAGCCTCAAGGTCCTTGTTCGCGGCGGAGGAGGAGGCCGAGGGAGTCGGAGCAGGGTCGGCGAACGCGGTTCCCGGTGCCGCCAGCACGGTGACCGCGCACACGACGGTCACGGCGGTCGCGAGCAGACCGCGCTTGCCCGAACCCATACCGAGCCCCCAAATCTGATTTACCGTCAGTAACTTACGGACACTCGGGGGATCGTGCCACGGTCATGCGCAAAACGACAGAGCCCGTCGGAACTCGGACTTCCCCCGTTCTCCGCCCAGCATGACGATCTCCCCGCCTTTGTGACGTACGACTCGCGGAGATCGTTCCCCGCAGCTAGAAGGACCGGCGCGGCGCCAAGGCCCCCCACGCCACCGTCACTTCCCCTTGCCGCCACCTCGCCGGACCGTCCGTCACCGGCCAGTCACCACCCAGATCCCGCACGGCCCGCATCCAGCGCTGCCGGGCGCCGTACGACGCATAGGGCGCGGCGGCGGCCCACGCACGATCGAAGTCACGCAGAAACGCATGCACGGGCTCACCGGGAACGTTCCGATGGATCAGCGCCTTGGGCAGCCGCTCGGCAAGATCCGAAGGCCACTCCAACGAGCCCAGCCTGGCAGCGAAGGTGACGGTCCGGGGCCCCTCCGGCCCCAAGGCCACCCACACATGCCGCCGCCCGATCTCGTCACAGGTCCCCTCCACAAGCAGCCCACCACGGGAGGACTCCGTAGGTTCGGCCAGGCGGGCGCACAGTCGCTGCCACACCTCGGCGACCTGATTCTCGTCGTACTGCCTCAGTACGTTGGCCGCGCGGATCAGCAGGGGCCGCTGAGGGATGGGGATCTCGAACCCACCATGCCGAAAGACAAGCCCGTCCCGCTCATACGGCTTCGCACCCGCCACCCGCGCCGGTTCGATCTCGACGCCGACGACGCGCGCGCGTGGAGCGGCCGTCCGGAGCCGGGTGAGTAGTTCGACGGCCGTCCAGGGCGCGGCTCCGTACCCGAGGTCGACGGCGACGGGATCAGTGGCGCGGCGGAGTTCGGCGCCGTGGGTCGCCGCGATCCAGCGGTCCATGCGGCGCAGCCGGTTGGGATTGGTTGTCCCGCGCGTGACCGTGCCCACGGGGCGGGTGGCGCGGGATGTCATACCTATGAGGGTATGCGGCGCTGTGCGCAACAGGGGGTGCGGCGGGAGGTCGTAGTGCGGGTGTGTGTGGGGGCTGGTCGCGCAGTTCCCCGCGCCCCTTAGCGGCGTGCGGGGGGCCTGCGTTGCGTTGGGCCGTCCGTCGCCCGCGGATCACAGTGCGGCGCCGTCGTGGCTGGTCGCGCAGTTCCCCGCGCCCCTTGGGGGCGTGCAGGGGGCCTGCGTTGCTTTGGGCCGTCGGTCGCCCGCGGATCACAGTGCGGCGCCG